>DAHWEW010000022.1:0-13251 GCA_027326225.1 Legionellaceae bacterium | reverse complement strand
GATTTGGACTGAGGTTTAATTTAATTGCGGGAATTTACAACTATGAACTGAATACGTAGGGTTTGGAAAGAACTCTATTATCATGAGATCCCCTTAATCGTTTTCCATCAATAGCTACTACCTCTCCTTCTGTTACCGTATGAGCTGCCGCCATCCAATTAATAAAACAGCTTCTTAATTCTTTGGGATCTAAACAGCCAATGACCCTAGCAATAGTAATTGCATTAGGCACTCCTTTGAGAAGGAACCCCTTATTTTGAAACCACTCTAACCGTGCTTCACCAACCGATTCTATGTCGTCCCATGCCTCTGCACCACAAATCATTCCCACCACACACAAAAATATAATATCCAATAACTCATACTCAATTTTACTTTGTTGCCTTGGATCCTTGATGATGGAAAAATGTTCGGAAATAGATAATATCATAGCGCTCATCTCTCGAGTTATTAATTAATAACCCCATGATATCATTGCATTTTTTGTACAATTTTTCCTTCGGTAAAAGCGATGTACAGCATTTTTTTTACAAGGGGATACCTGCTTATAAGTGTAAATGAATTCAAGCTTCTAGTGCGTATTGAGGGATTTATATGAGACTTTGATATAGATTTATTGACCCTGTTGTTTTAACATTCAAAATGACTAAAACTATGTCAAGAGAAATTTGAATTATTTTTTCAATTAAATAATCACTGCTTCATTTGTAGTCACACATGTTTTTGCCCTGTAAAAGCAATGCGGTTTTATTTAATCATCTTTTTATGAGCTACAAACTCTGCCAAGAATAGATTCCCGCCTTCGCGGGAATGGCTGGTTCAAAAATTGTCAGGTACAGAGTTTGATCATACGAGCGTTCTCAGGTGTATGAGGAAGCATGTCTGTCAATACGCATCGTTTTCCCTGCATAGGGTAAAGAAGTCAATTCATGGATACGCAATAACTGATTATATTTTGCGACTCTATCCGTACGACAAAGTGAACCAGTCTTGATCTGCGAAGAACCCGTTGCCACGGCCAAATCAGCGATAAAAGTATCTTCGGTTTCTCCTGACCGATGTGAAACAACGCAAAAATAGCCATTGTTTTTTGCCAACTCCATGGTTTGTAATGTTTCTGTTAAAGTACCGATTTGATTTAATTTAATAAGGATGGCGTTGGCCACCTGTTGCTGAATACCCTTGGCCAGTATGCGAGAATTAGTGACAAACAAATCATCACCCACCAATTGCAACCGACTTCCCAGAAGACTTGTCAATGTTTGCCAACCCTGCCAATCATTTTCATCTAAACCGTCTTCAATACTGATGATCGGATAATCGCTCACTAACCCCGTATAATATTGGATGAGTTCATGACTGTCATATCTTTGATTCTCAGAAGCCAAATAATAAGTTCCTTCTTTATAAAGCTCTGATGCAGCCACATCAAGTGCAAAAGCCACATCTTCTCCCAAACGAAGACCGAGAGATAAAACTGCTTCACTCAAAATATCCAGTGCTTGACGATTGGCCGTGAGATTGGGTGCAAAACCGCCCTCATCACCCACTGCTGTACATAATCCTTGTTTTTTTAATACTTCTTTTAGCGCATGAAAAATCTCAGCGCCCATTCGTAAGGCTTCTGGAAAATCAGAAGCACCTACAGGCATGATCATAAATTCTTGTATGTCTAGATTATTGTCAGCATGTGCACCACCATTGAGTACATTCATCATAGGCACCGGCATTATCATTTTATCCCCGCGATTGAGTGCGGCAAAAAGAGGCAACTGAGAGGCTTTGGCATAAGCTCTAGCACAAGCCAGAGAGACCGCCAAAATAGCATTTGCCCCTATATGTGATTTGTTTTCAGTACCATCTAATGTACATAACTTGGTATCAATCTCTTCTTGGTTGCTTACTGAAACGTGATGTAATAGTTGGTTAATCTCATCATTGATGTGTGCAACTGCTTTACACACGCCTTTACCCATATAACGTCTTTGATCTTTATCTCGCAATTCACAAGCTTCTCGACTACCCGTTGAGGCGCCAGATGGCACACTTGCACGACCCATCACCCCATCCTCAAGAATGACATCCGCTTCTACAGTTGGAAATCCACGTGAATCCAAAATTTCACGTCCTTTGATTGCAGCAATATGCATTGATAATATCCTCATTTAATCAAACCCTGAAGCATCGCATCTTCGTACATGATCATGTTTGAACCCGACACATACAGAGCCGGAGTATACACAATAGTTTGGCTTCTATAAAATTTTGAGTATAATTGCCAACGAGCAATGTTTGCTCAACGTTTCTATGTTCATTTTGCAAGGCGCAAAACTATGGGTAGCATATTTAATATGTTTGGGCCATCACCAATTAGGCCTATTGAGCAACACATGCGCAAGACCTATCTTTGCGCAAAGCAACTCTACCCTTTTTTTGAAGCAGTCCTTCAACAAGACTGGCAAACAGCCAATACCATCAAAGATAAAATTGTTGCTATCGAAAAAGAAGCTGACTTGATCAAGCGTGATCTGCGTTTGCATTTGCCTACTGGTTTATTTCTTCCAGTTGCCCGCACCGATTTACTTGAATTACTGAGTGCGCAAGATAAAATTGCGAATAAAGCAGAAGATATTGCAGGACTCATAATCAGTCGACAAATGCTCATACCAGAAGCAATATCTCCCCTGTTTATGCCTTTTTTACATTGTTGTCTGGATGCTGCAAAACAAGCATGCAAAGCGATTAATGAACTGGATGATTTGCTAGAAAGTGGATTTCGTGGAAGTGAAGTAAAGATTGTTGAAGATATGATTGTCACGCTAGATAAAATAGAACATGATAGCGATGATAAACTAGCCGAACTAAGACACCAGATTTTTTCCTTGGAAAAAGAACTCCCCACTATTGAAGTCATTTTTCTTTACAAACTCATTCAATGGATTGGTGACTTAGCTGACCACGCACAAACTGTTGGTGGTCGTCTACAAATACTCATTGCCCGGTAGCCAATTCTTATGGATTATTCTTTTTTATATATCATTATCGCTGTTGTATTGTGCTTCCTCATGACCTGGGGTGTTGGTGCAAATGATCTTGCCAATGTCATGAGTACAACCATGGGTTCGAAAGCCATTACGCCTAAACAAGCCATGCTCATCGCTATTATTTTTGAATTTGCAGGAGCGTTCTTAGGAGGAACTGGTGTCACAGAAACCATGCGTGATCGCATCATCAACACCACACTACTCGTAGAGCAACCCCTGATTCTGATTGAAGGCATGCTCGGGGTGCTTCTGGCCTGCACCATCTGGATGAATCTAGCCAGTTTTCTAGGTGTACCTGTATCCATTACGAATGCCTTGGTTGGTTCCATGGTTGGTTTTGGTAGTGTGGTATTGGGCTCAGATGCCATTCATTGGAATCAAGTGTACCACATAGCTATAGGCTGGGTGACCTCCCCTCTTCTTGCCGGGATCACAGCTTTCGCTTTATTTTCAAGTATTCAGCAATCCATTTTTGTTAAAAGTGATCCTTTGGAAAAAGCGAAACTGTTTATCCCCATATACCTCTTTCTTATTGGCTCCATTCTTTCCTTTATCACCGTATTTAAAGGATTAAATAATTTTCATATTCATCTGAATTTTAAACAAGATCTTGCGGTAACCTTAGCCAGCAGTATCACCATTACCATCCTTGGTATGTTGTTTATTAAACATCTTCCTGAGCGACCCAATATGAGACGTCGAGAGCGGTTTCTACAGGTTGAAAAATACTTTGCTGTGCTCATGGCAATGACTGCGTGTGCAATGGTATTTGCGCATGGTTCAAACGATGTGGCATTAGCCGTTGGTCCACTGAGTATTGTTTATAGTTTGGTGATCCATACACACCAGCCGTTTGGGGCACTTGATTATCCCTCATGGATTATTTTATTAGGATGTGTTGGGGTGGTCAGTGGATTACTGATGTATGGTAGAAAAGTCATTGAGACAGTTGGTAGCTCTATCACTGCATTAACGCCCAGTCGCGCTTTTGCCGCAACGCTTGCTGCGGCAACTGCGGTTGTTGTGGCCACAAGCTTTGGTATCCCAGTTTCTGCAACTCAAACCCTAGTAGGTGCTGTGCTCGGTGTTGGCTTGGCACGCGGTATCGGCGCGTTGAACCTCATTGTCATTCGTAATATTTTTACTTCCTGGATTTTAACATTACCTGCAGCTTCTTTATTAACCATCTGTTCATATAAGATATTGCATGCATTTTTGGGTTAAAGCGGTAAAGTCACTTATCCCGCTTGCAGGATAAAGTTAAGGTAAAGGATATGTTTCACGCACTTTTCCCCCCTCACCCCCACGCTACGCGCAGCGGAGAGGGGATCTTAATCTACAGCCGTGATAAATCATTGTCGACAGGGGCTAAAACTCTTCCCAGATTTCTTTGGTGTGTTTATTAGGATCTGCTTCATCTCGAAGCGCCGCAATCCGTTGATGTTTTTTGATTTCCTTGATTTGTGATGGTGACTTTTCATGGGTCGCGTCATATAGATATAAAAAGCGATCGTATGGACTCACATAGGCTTTGTCGATGTCATGTAAATTTTTTGGTTTATTATGCATCAGTTTTCCTCGTTAAATGAGCAGGGCATGATCAAAACTCTCATTTTAAACAGACCCAAAGAATGCTAGCAATTTTATCGGGTTTTCATTAAAGTTACCATCCATTGTTCCAATCTGAGAGTGATTCACCATGTCCATTAAAAAAGCCGAATTACACGTCCATCTAGAGGGCACCATTTCTCCGACCTTAGCTTATCAACTGGCAAAACGTAACCAATTATCCATACCTGAGCATTTGATTGCTCCTGACGGAGAAAGTTATTTGTCGCGTGATTTTCTTCATTTTCTCCAAGTATATGACACGCTGGCAGCGCTGATTAAAACCCCGCGTGATTATTATGATATTACTTTTGACTACCTACGCGCCAATGCGCTGGAAAATACCATCTATGTTGAGATGATGTATTCCCCTGATCATGCAGAACAAGCAAGTGGGATCCCATCCATAGAGCATTTACACGCCATTCAACAAGCGATTGATGATGCAAACTCACAATTTGGAATTGTAGGACGCATCATTTTAACGGCCGTTCGTCATTTTGGCTCGGACGCTGCCATTCGTGTTGCCAAAGAGATAAGCAAAGCCACCGTCCCATGTGTCACAGGCTTTGGCTTAGGTGGGGATGAAATTAATTTTCCGCCCAAATTATTCAAAAAAGCATATCTTATTGCTGCGGATGCTGGGTTATCTTGTACAGTACATGCTGGTGAATTTGCACCAGCTAGTGGTATGCAGGAGGCCATTGAACATTTACCCATTCAGCGGATTGGACATGGTGTGCAAGCCATCCATTCGCCTGAGACTTTAGACATTCTCAAAGAGAAAAATATTGCACTAGAAGTATGCCCGTCTAGTAATATCAAACTGGGACTTTTTACTGATTTTAATCACCATCCTTTTCCCAAACTATTAGAAGCGGGCATTAAAGTAAGCCTCAATTCAGATGATCCTCCTTTCATGAGCACCACTTTAGCCAAAGAGTACCAACTTGCCCAACAAGCTTACCACTATTCGGATCAAGAGATGGAAAAGATTACGACAATGGCGATTGATTGTGCCTTTGTAGATGAACAAACAAGACAGGCGCTCTATGCAAAGATATGAGTGTTCGGTGAACTAGGGTGAATGGTTGCATTCACCCTCTCTTTCAAGCCACCTCTTCCATATATTCGCGTAATTTTTTCATGGCATTTTTTTCTAGCTGACGCACACGTTCTGCTGACACGCCATATTTCTCTGCTAAGGCATGCAACGTGACGGCTTTATCATCCACTAACCAACGTTGTTGTAAAATATCCTGGCTACGTTTATCTAAGCGCTCAAAAGCCAAATGTAATTTTTCACGACTTTGTGTGCCACTATCTTCTTGCTCAAACAAATAGGCAGGATCGCTATTCACATCGTGTAAATAACGCTCAGGAACCATCTTAAGGGATTGGTCATCATCGGCATCTGTGGCGTGAAAAGAAGCATCCATTGCGTTTAAACGTTGCTCCATGACCAACACTTCTTCGCGACTCACACCTAAGTCATTCGCTACGGCATCCACTTCTTCATGACTTAGCCAACCTAGCCTCTGCTTCATCTGACGCATATTAAAAAATAATTTACGCTGAGCTTTGGTTGTGGCAATTTTGACAATACGCCAATTATGTAAAACAAATTCGTGAATTTCTGCTTTGATCCAATGCACTGCAAATGAGACCAAGCGCACGCCCATCGTATGGTCAAAGCGCTTCACAGCCTTCATCAAACCAACATTGCCTTCTTGAATCAAATCAGCAAGCGGCAAACCATATCCTAAATACCCACGCGCCACGCGCACAACATAACGTAAGTGTGCAAGTACTAATTGACGCGCGCCTTCCAAATCACCTTCTTCGTGAAAACGCTTGGCAAGAGAAGTCTCCTCCTCTGCAGAAAGCATTGGTATTTGGTTCACACGGTAGATATAAGCATCCAGACTGCCGACTGGAATATGCATCGTTGAGAGCTGCAACTGCGAATTCATGATAATCCTCTGATAATTTAACCAGACCGATTGATTATATCACAATTTATACACGACTCAACGTCGACGGGCTCAAATTCTTTTGCTCTCATGGAAACCCTGGGGTGAGTAACCATCAGGGCTCAATCACCTGAAGTTGCCTCTTCACTGCCACAAACGCCCCCAACCAACTCAAGATCATTGCGGTCAGGACAAGAAGAGAAATTTGTCGAACAGACAAGCCGATGAGCGAAAAATGCATTTCATAAGCCATGGCTAATTGGTTAGCACCTATCGTCAAACTTAAGAGAAATATATTCACCAATAACACAGCTAAAATGGCGCCACCTAATCCATACCAAAGACCCGTGTATAGAAATGGACGGACAATAAAAGAGTCTTTAGCTCCAATGAGTTTTAGCACCTGTATTTCTTCATAGCGACTTTGAATAGCCAAGCGCAACGTATTGCCAATGATAAGAACCACGGCTAAGGCAAGCAATATAATCAATCCGTTGACCAGTTTTTCACCAAAATTGAGAATAGCCTGTAATCGATTGACCCATTGCAAATCTAGTTTAGCCAGTTCCACCTCAGAATAAGATTTTAACTGTAAATACAGCTGGTTTATCTTTTCTGGATCATGTACATCTAAAGAAGGCGTCACCAGAATCACCGCAGGCAAAGGATTTTCTGGCAAATAGCGCATCATATCCTGCATCCCTTCTTGGCTTTGTAATTCAGCCAAACTATCAGCCGATGATTTTAATGTTGCAGCTCCCACGCCAACCGCCGCTTGTACACGTGATAATACTCTTTTTTCATCCTCTGATGATAAGGATGATTTCAGATACAAAGAGATGTGACCACTCTTTTGCCAACTCATAGTCAGATGTTTTACATTATCTAGGGTCACCCAAAAAAGAGCCGGCAGCGCCAAGGTAATGGCAATCACCAAAATAGTCATCATGGTCATAAATGGCTTTTGGCAAAGGGTATTGAAGCTAGTAAGTGCAGCTTTCATGTGAAGCCCGAGCTTAGTTAGCATATTTGTCCACCTTTCAGCATGACAATTCGATATTTCATTCCCGCGATTAATGCCAAATCATGCGTCACCACAAGTACCGCGACCCCTACTTGATTCAATTGTGAAAATAATTTCATGATTTCTAAAGAGAGAGAAGGATCAAGATTTCCAGTTGGTTCATCCGCTAATAATAACGAAGGCTTATGGACCACAGCACGAGCAATACCAATACGTTGCTGTTCACCACTAGAAAGATGGATGGGTGAGAGCTTTTCTTTATTGAGTAGACCCACCAAATCCAATGCAGCAGGAACTCGCTTCGCAATCATTTGGGGAGAGGTACCTAATATTTGGAGTGGCATAGCCACATTATCATAAACGGATCGGTCATTGAGCAAAAAAGGAGCTTGAAAAGTAATACCAATGCTCGAACGATAATTGGGAATATCTCGCTTTTTAAGTTCATTTAAGCGAATACCATTCACGGTAATCTGGCCCGAAGAAGGACGCTCTAACATGGCAATGAGCTTAATCAACGTACTCTTTCCAGCGCCCGAATGGCCGGTAAGAAAAACCATTTCCCCTTTTTCTAATGAAAAATTCACCTGATTCAAAGCTTCGAATCCGCCTGGATAACGTTTGCTCACTTGACTAAATATGATCATCATTGAAAATTGCGCCAACAAATTGCGCCGCATCAAACGGGCGCAAATCATCAATCCCTTCGCCAATACCTAGGTAACGAAATGGTATCGCTAACTCATTAGCAATAGCAAACAATATCCCACCTTTGGCTGTTCCATCAAGTTTAGTCATGGTAATTCCGGTCAAACCAATGGCCTGATGAAATTGGCGTGCCTGATTTAATGCATTTTGCCCGATACTCGCATCTAAAACCAGCATCGTTTCATGGGGTGCTGATGAGTCAATCTTTTGGATGACTCGTTTCACTTTTTTTAACTCTTCCATCAGGTTGCTTTGGGTATGAAGTCTTCCTGCTGTGTCTGCAATGACCACATCTATCCCTCGCGCCTTAGCAGCTGTAATCGCATCAAAAATAACAGATGCGCTATCAGCCCCAGTGTGCTGAGCAATGACTGGAATCTGATTACGCATCCCCCATGCCTGTAATTGTTCAATGGCTGCAGCACGAAAAGTGTCGCCTGCGGCAAGCATCACTTTTTTTCCTTGCTGTTGATACTGTAAGGCAAGCTTGCCTATCGTTGTTGTTTTTCCAGCCCCATTGACACCCACCATTAAAATAACGAAAGGTAATTTATCGTTTGTGAAGGGAAGAGAAGGCGCATCAAAAGTCAAAATGGTTTGCAATTTGGTTTTCAAAGCGCGAAATATGGCATCACCATCTGTGAGTTCTTTTCTTGCTAAGCTATCTCCCAATTGACTGAGAATCGTATGGGTTGTCTCCAAACCTAAATCAGCTTGTAGAAGCATCGTTTCTAACTCATGAAGCAAATCCGCATCAATGACTTTTTTGCCAAGCAATAAGCGGCCTATTCCATCACCCAATTGATGACGTGTTTGACTCAGGCCTCTCTTAAAGCGGCTAAAAAAGCTCGGCTTTTCTTGTACGATATCCTCATCCAGTGCCTTTTCATCCACTGTTTTTGTGAGCTCTTTGTGCTCTGTTTCAGCCAAGGAAGCGTTCTGATTTCGTTTAAGCCATTTGATCATTTCATGGATCCTAGATATACAAAGCTTGCAAAATGTGAAATTCTATCAATTTTTCCTGAGGTGAGCCATGCGTATCTTACTCCTTACTTTTTTAAGCCTGTTGTCTTGTCCCATCTTTAGTGAGGTACAAAAATTCAAGCTTGATAATGGGCTCACCATTCTCGTGAAAGAGGATCATCGAGCACCCATAGTCGTCTCAATGGTATGGTATGGTGTGGGATCGGCCGATGAGCCGGGCGGAATCACAGGTGTTTCACATGTCTTAGAACATTTGATGTTCAAAGGAACAAAAAAATATCCATCGGGCGTTTTTTCTAAAAAAATTGCAGCGATTGGTGGACAAGAAAATGCTTTAACCAACAATGATTATACGGCCTATTATGAAAAAGTCACGGCAACGAATCTTCCCATTTGTTTTGAACTTGAAGCAGACCGAATGCAAAACTTGCTTCTTGATGCCACCGAATTTAGTAAGGAAATAAAGGTGATCCAAGAAGAAAGACGGCAAAGGGTAAATAACAACCCTCAATCCTTAGCATTTGAGCGCTTTTTAGCAACCGCTCACTTAACCGCGCCTTATAATCATCCCGTCATTGGCTGGATGAGCGATCTGAAGCAACTATCGGCAGCTGATGCAAAAGAATGGTATCAGCGCTATTATGCTCCAAATAACGCTGTTTTGGTTGTTGTTGGTGATGTGAAACCGGCAAATGTTGAACATTTGGCAAAAAAATACTTTGGCAACATTCGCACACAAGCCAAAATCTCACGCAAACCACAAAAAGAGCCCCCACTTTTGGGTAAAAAATCAGCGCTTGTTCATGCATCAGCACAAGTGCCCATGCTCCTGCTCGGATTTACAGTTCCATCTGTGAAAACAACAACGAAGCAAACCACCATGGAGCCTTATGTTTTAGAAGTGATTGCCAATCTGATTTCTGGTGGAGACAGCGGCCGCTTTAGCTCTGAGCTCGTACGAACCCAACAAATTGCGAGTAATATAGATGTGTTCTACAACCTTTACGCCCGCTACCAGACTCAATTCATTCTCTATGGCACCCCCTCTCGCTCTCATACCATTGATGAATTGAAAACAGCTATTTTCACGGAGCTTAAGCGTTTGCAAACCGAACCCATCAACTCTGAAGAATTACAACGTGCCAAAACACAAATCATCGCCCAGAAAACGTTTGAGCGTGACTCCATTTTTGGACAAGCCATGGAATTAGGATTACTTGAAACCCTGGGTTTTGGAGTTCAAACCGCAGAGCATTATGTTGAAAACATTAGTCATGTCACAGCAAAAGAAGTACAAGAAGTTGCAAAGCACTATTTTCAAGAGAATAATTTGACCGAAACGGTATTGATTCCAATGAAAGTCAACCAAGGGAAAGAGGGAGAAGTGAGATGAAACAGTTGTATTCCATGATCACTTTGATATGTGTTGTATTGCCCAACATCTGCCTTGGAAACCCTTTCGAAACCAGCAAATGGCAAACAAAAAATGGGGCACAAGTTGTTTTTTATCAAGCTATGGAAGTACCCATGCTGGATATCAGCGTCGCTTTTAGAGCGGGCTCGGCCTATGATGGTGAACAATTTGGTTTAAGTGCATTAACCACTCAATTGCTCAATCAAGGAAGTGGTGGATTGGATGCCAATAAACTGGCAGATACCCTGGCAAAAACTGGGGCTCAGTTTGACAAAGCCACCAACCAAGATATGATTGTGTGTAATCTTAAAACCTTAACAAGACCTGATGCACTGAAAAAAGCAACGGAACTATTCACCTCTATTCTCACTCATCCTGATTTTCCTGAAGAGGCGTTTAACCGTGAAAAAAATCAACAATTAATGGCCATTACCGAAGCCCAAGAATCCCCCAATGAACTTGCCAATCAAACTTTTTTTCAAGTGCTCTATAAAGCTCATCCATATGCCCATCCGGTGATGGGCAATCAAAAAACAGTGAGTGCCATCACACGTGAGCAAGTATTACAGTTTTATCACCAATTTTTTGTGAGTCAAAACGCGATTATTGTACTTGTAGGAGCCATTGATGCCTCCACTGCAAAAATTTTGGCTGAAAACATTTCCCAAAATCTTCCAAAAGGCCCCCCAGCTCCCGAAATACCGGCTGCAAAAAAGCTAAACGAAGCATTAGATATTGAAGTGACATTTCCAGCTTCTCAAACAGTCATTCGTCTTGGGCAATTAGGTATCACCCATTTAGACCGAGATTATTTTCCCTTACTGGTAGGGAATTACATTTTTGGAGGTGGCGCATTGGTCTCACGATTATCTGAAGAAATACGGGAAAAGAGAGGGTTAACTTATGGGGTAAGCAGTCAATTCTATCCCATGCCAGGAGTGGGACCTTTTCTGATTAGTTTATCAACTAAAAATAACCAAGCAAAAACCGCTATTGATCTAACGAGGGCGGCTCTTTCAAGGTTCGTGAAATCAGGACCATCAGAGCAAGAATTACAGGCTGCCATTCAGTATTTGTCTGGGAGTTTCCCGTTATCATTAGCCAGTAACCGAAACATCGGAGATATGTTACTCAAAATTGCCTTTTATCATCTACCAGATGATTTTTTACAAACGTACATTGCCCATATCCATGCCGTCAGCAGAGACGAGATCAAAACAGCTTTCCAAAGAGTCATCGAGCCCAATCAATTGTTGCAGGTGACGGTTGGTAAAAGTCGATGACTGCCATGAAACAAACGGTACGTATTATTGGTGGTTTATATCGTGGCAAAAAATTACCTTTTCCGGCTATTGACGGGTTACGTCCTACGCCCGATAGGATCCGTGAAACTTTGTTCAATTGGCTGATGCAAGATATTCGCGATGCTCATTGTCTGGATGCATTTGCAGGAAGTGGTGCACTGGGTTTGGAAGCCTTTTCAAGAGGTGCTGCACATGTGACTTTTTTAGAAAAAAACAGCGAGGCTTATGCCCACTTACTAAAAGTGTTAAAGACATTTGATTCTCTAAAATTAAGGATAAAAAAGGAAGATGCCTGCGATTTCTTCACCCAATCCAAGGACTCTTTTAACATCATTTTTCTTGATCCTCCCTTTGCATCTCATCTTTTACCGCGATGTCTTGACTCTCTTTTCCACTCTCATGTGCTTATCAAAGGGGGGCTGATCTATGTTGAATCCCCTCATGCAATAGAAGTGGATAGTACAAAATGGCAACAAGTAAAACTAAAAAAAGCAGGGCAAGTTTTTTATGGCTTATATAAAAAAATCGCATCTGCTTGACAAGCTGACAGGCTCCTGTTTCAATCAATACACTGTGAATTGATGACATGGATTAGATGAACAAAAAGCTGATACTGCTTTTCTTAGGGACCGCGTTACTTACTGGATGCTCAGGGACTACTTATAAAAAGCCGCCTTTTAACAACCCAAGCGATGATGCTGGAATTAAACTTGCAGAAGCGGCAAGTTCAGTGAGTGATTCCATGCATAAAATGGCGCGAGTAGAAAAAGTCATAACCCCGCCCCATAAAGACAATACATTGACGATTCCCAATGCATACAATTTACAGGCTCGTGCGTCCGTTGATTGGTCAGGACCGATTGCTGAAATCACAGCAAGAATAGCTAAAGCAGCTCACTTTCGATTCAGGATCCTTGGGACAGAACCATCCATTCCCATCCTGGTTAGTCTCGATGTTGAAGACGTTAGTTTGGCTGAAATTTTAAGAAATATTGACTATCAAGCTGGCAAAAAAGCTTTTATTCACGTTTATCCTAACAGTCAGGTGATTGAATTACGTTATGCAAAAATTTATTCGTAAGTTTCCCATCGTTTTGATGGTATTGCTCGTAGCCTGCTCCTCAAATAAACAAGTGGGGAATACTGACTCACTGGCTGGTTTACAAGAAATGGCAAATACCAAAAAATCGAA
>DAHWEW010000229.1:0-3868 GCA_027326225.1 Legionellaceae bacterium | reverse complement strand
TCTTTTATCAAGCAGCTCCCAGTAAATAGGGATGGCAATCCCTTTAAATACGATCCCTAACGTTAAAATATTGATGTCCGCCTTACCCCATTTCCAGTTGGTGCGATCCATCGTTAAATACCAGCAGCCATTTGTCACAAAAAATAATCGGAAAATAAAGCCGGCAATCATTTCAAAATCGATTGTAACTTGAGCAAAAAAACGCTGAAGGCGTCTATATCGTGATGTTTTATCCGCTGGACTGCTCATTGAACATGCTATTTTGTTTAAATTAACAGTCCTTGTCACTAATAATGCCAATAACATCTTTGCAAAACATGTGATACGAGCCTTGTTCCAATTGAAATTTGAATTTAAAATACCAATCAACTCGTTGATATGATCCATATAATATAACCTCCGTTTCGACGCGTGAGATTATATTGGATTTTCAACGGGTTACAACTTAGTTAAATTTTTGTCGTGTACAGAGACATTTATCAGTGAAGGTACTTGTACCATTAATGCCAACCAATTAGGTAATCAAAATTATAATGCTGCAGCCCAAGAAACCCAGCAAGTGCAAGTTTTACCCAAAGTTACCACGACCACGACGGTATATTCTTCAATAAACCCTTATCAAGGTGCACCTTCATCCATTACCTTTAGCGCCCAAGTCAATAGTGGCACTGGTATACCAACTGGAAGTGTTACTTTTTCCTCAAACAATCAACCAATAAATAGTTGCAATAACGTAACCCTTGATGAGACAGGAATGGCAACCTGTCAAATTCAATACTCGTCACTAACACCTTCTTCAACACCTCTAGCTATTGCTGCCATGTACAATGGAAGTGCTGACTATATTACCAGCACATCTGCTACTTTTAACCAATATGTTATCAGCGGAGGTGCAACCATCCCTTCAGTCCCCGCAGCCCCAATGGAGGTCACCGTCGTTCCAGGTAATGATCAGGTAACTGTCAGTTGGTTTCCTCCGACAAATACGGGAGGGCAAACCATCACTGGCTACACTGTAAAATATGGCCCCGTGGGTGGTCCATTTACAAGCACAGGCTGCTCAACTTCAGACGTTGCTCCCAATCTATCTTGTACTGTTACCTCATTGACTAATAATACTGCTTACATCTTTACCGTGGCAGCAAGTAATGCCTCCGGAACAGGACCAGTTGCTTATTCTAGTTCTGTCACCCCTACCAATACGATTTCAGCCATCCCTACAAATTTAGCACTAAATGGTACGGGAAATGGTCTTTCGAGAACCATCGCTATTACCAATGGTTCAGG
The DNA here is from genome assembly GCA_027326225.1 of Legionellaceae bacterium. Lineage (GTDB taxonomy): Bacteria > Pseudomonadota > Gammaproteobacteria > Legionellales > Legionellaceae > DAHWEW01. The sequence goes on along the minus strand of DAHWEW010000229.1, from coordinate 2,581 downwards.
AAACAGTGTCACGATTTCATCGACAGTTACATCATCAAGCTTTTCTCCTTCATTACCTACAGGCACCACCGTATCATCAACCACCTGTAATGAAGGCATTATACTGACTCCGAACGGTGGGGCATGCACGGTTACAATTGCGCCAGGATCAACCGTGTCTAACGATACGAGTACTCCAACAGCACTCCCTTGTACCCAAGGTCAGAATCTTACTGCATCTAGTGTGATGACCGTGCAAACCAGTGGGGGTTCGACAACCGCTAATGTGGTGGTATTAGGTTATGGCTGTATCTATCAATCAGGTTACTTATATAGCATCAACGACTTTACCCCACCAACAAGTAGTATTGGAGGCCGTTTATTCGCTCAAATCGATCAAAGTGCTAGTTCGCCTTGGAACGATAATGGTGATAATTCTCCTATTTGGGGGATCGATGATTTTTCTAATATTGCATTTCCTGATCCCACTCCTAACAATGCTCCACAGCTTGGGCAATTAAATTGTAATGCAAGTAATGATGGAGCATGCGCAACCAACAATATTATTGTTCAATATCCAACTGTTAGTGATTGGCCTGGATTTGCTGCAGGTCTTTGTCAAGAAAAGATTGATAACTTGACTGACTGGTATTTGCCTTCTGTATGTGATCTAGGGCCGTTTGGATCCTCTCAGTCTACATCAGGTAATTATCCACTACTACCCAATTCTCAAACGTGTTTCACTAACAACACGAATATTCAAGACAAACTTGTAGGCACTGGTATTCTAAGTAGTTTAAATAACAAAAATTATTGGAGCTCTACTGAGGCGGCAAGCGATCCACAGAATGAAAGCTGGTATCAAGTATTTTCTTCTACAAGTGGTGGTGGCAGCCAGACAATATTTCACAAGGGCAGCACTTATTATGTTCGATGTGTTCGTTCGTCAACCATATAGTCGAGCTATTTGGAGTCAATGTTATCTGAATTACGCCCTGCTCTAGCTAGAGCGCGGGCGATAACTGTGTTTGATCAAAGTCAAATATTAAAAGCGACTGCATCTTGACTCATTTCCATCATAGTATGTCTATTTGATACAGATGAGTAAAATGAATCTTTATGTTGCGGTATAGGCTGATACCGACACTCTCTAACTCCCTGTAGTTGCTGAACTAAATATTTTTCTTCCAATTTAAATACTCTATTTATCCATGGAGTTATTTCTTCCATATTGAGCGAATGATAATTTCCCTGAAATCCACCAACATAAGATGAATATTCTTCAAGAATCAAATCTGGACTGATTTGAATAGAACATTGCTCCAACTGTGTTTTATTGAAGCATAAAATGGATATAGCCCACTTAAGTGAATCAAACGTGGGTTTAAAAGAACAACTTTTATTATTCAACCTAATCATGGTTTTATAATCTTTAGAAAACTCTATAACACCGGCAGTCATACAATATGCATTTTCTTCCGAACGACCAGTCATTTGATAGTGCATAGGAATGGGGTACTCTGAATCCAGATTCGATGGTGCATATCCTGCAAACCACATGCACCCCCCATCATCTACAATAAAAAGAATGCTGTGGATAGGAACCGTTAACTGACTAATTACAGCAATAAGTAGATCTAAGTGACACAGTGGATACACTTTGTAAACAGATCCGCGAGTGATATGTCCCGATTGGATGCAGTGAAACTCAGGTCTTTCTATGTCTTCATTAAAGTGGTTAGGCATGAACCAAGCCTTAATCTTCAAAAAATCATGAGAGTGTATCTAATATTTTTTTTATTGTACATGTCATTATTTAAACCAGACTGTGTGAAACGAAGGAAATATATTTGTAAGGATTAGGGGCACATACCCCTTTCACTCGTTTTTGAATCCTCAATATCAATATCTTCGTCTTTAAGCCTGCTTTTTAATCTTTTATACTTATCCTTTATCTTTTTTCTTGATTCTTGCAATTTTTGATTGTCTTCTATTAACTGATGATTATCTTGAGTCAACTTGAACACTGTCTCCAATAAACTTTGATTATGAGTAGATAGCGTTTCTTTTTGTTGTTCTAATTCGTTAAGCCAATCTTTTTTTCTTTGCCTGCAACGACGCGCTGCCTCTCGTGCTTGTTCTCTTTCTGTCTCCTCATCTTTATATCTCTTCACCGTCACATCATGCGTCGATTGGTGCCTTTTACGTAAAGTTCTCACTCGCGATAATTTTGTTTGTTCTGTTTCACTTTCTGTATCTATGTCCTCTGGCTTTTCTATTTTTACAACAGCCAGTGTATTTTGATGAGTTAAACCCGCCGATTCTTCAGGAATTACTTTACTGTTAAAAAAACCAGGGCCTGAGAAGACAGGAAGAATTTGTGGTTCTAATGAAGCAGGAACAATATCTGCTCCAGAGGAGTCATCTATGGGCAGCCCATTATGTGTGTGCAAAGTTGCAACTGGAGGAAAATTAAACATTGCCTCATCACCAAAATTTAATGCAGGATAAAAAGGCAACGTCAAAGAAGCTGCAGCCAATACTTCTGGAGGCATGTACTGCAAATCGATTTCGTTCTGAGTGAGTTCTAATTCGTTATCTT
>DAHWEW010000228.1:0-3884 GCA_027326225.1 Legionellaceae bacterium | reverse complement strand
TGTGATTTTTTAGGAGACCTTATAAGTATGGAACCCGCTTCAAAACAAGCTTTCAGTCGATCTCGGCAACAGATTTCTAAGGAATGCTTTCAAAAACTACATCAACAAGGGGTACAAATTGTACTCGGGACAGATGATGCATCGCATTTTAATGATACAACCATACGCAGAGAATATCAGATAGCAGCTAAGATACTGAAGTTAACTCCAAAACAACAATTGGATATCACAAGACGTGCGATTATGGTTAGTTTTGCTGAAGAAGAGCTGAAGGAAAAATTACACCAGAAGCTAGACATGTTTGAAGCTGAAATGTGTGCTACCTCTTGGTTATACGAAAGAAGGGAAATGCCGTTCTAAGAGCTTTAGGCCTTTAGCGACTCGGATTAAGCGTTCTCTTTTGCTTTGGAGGCAAAAGAGAACGCTTAATCTCGTTACTGTTCTAATTGACAGCAGATGAGCAACCCAATAGAATGCGTTCTTTTTTTATGATGAGTAGTTTCTATGATGTTTTTCCCAGCACTAGGTGTCGTACCATATCCTACCACCAAAGACGAACTGAAAGCACGAATATTGCAAGATGCAACGGTTGGAAAACAACGAACCCCTGTGGCTTTCTTTGATCAATATTTTGATGCTGACGGAGGAAAAGAACATCCTATACTCGGAGATTTGAGCGAGCTAACAAAAGAGATCGATGCACTGTGGGATAGCGCACGATATGGACTCAATTTAGTTTCAGGATTGATAAAACATCGATTGGGGCAGATTGAACAGGCTGAACGCTCTTTGTCTGGCAGGGCAAAAATCTAATCCCACGTTTTATAATACGTTTTCTTCTTGGTGTCATCCTCCTAAAGACGTACGTCATGTCAAGCGTTGCGAGACCTCTCCAAAATCTTAGGAGAGCCCTCACGTTGTTCTGGATGACATAAGTCTTAACTGATATTTGTCCCAAAGGGACTGGGCTATTCAGTAGGAAATTAGGGCTAGGTGACACTGTTTCTATTTTATTTTTTTTTCTGGCCCTGCCAGTTCATTATCCAAAATATCCTGAGATTTATGTTTACCGAAAAAACTAGGGTCTTGGTTAGTTTGAGCTGCCAAAAAGGGGCGATATGCTTCCACTTCTTTTCTTAATTCTTTAGGTTGGATTTCAATTGTTGCTTCTTTAGCAACGCTCTTACTACTCTCTGTTACTGTTCCTGATAAAGATTCTGGCGCTTGTATTTCCTCTAGAGCAAGGGGATGGATTGCGTTGGGATGATGCTTCGTAAGTAAGCCCTGTAACACCTCAGAGAATGATTCTTGCAATGATGGAATACTCAAATGTAAATTTTCATATTGTTGATGTAATTCCGGATCTGCTAATAATTCACACATTTCTTTGACTGCTTCTAAATCATGGGTTAATAACGCCTCTACTTTAAAATACCTTTTGGTATGACATAATTTTAAGAGCTGATCTGCTACGTTTTTTTTCCAAGGCACCACTTGATATAAAAATCTGATACCTAAAGATATTACCTCTCCAAGGGATTGATCTCCGGTAACTAATACGACATGTCCATCTTGTTTGGCTCTTATAAAAAAGATTAACATTGTTTCATGTTGCAATGGAAACGGATTAAATAGTCGAATTTTTATTTTATGGTGTAGTGAGTGTTCTGATAATAACTTCTTAAGATCGTCAACACATGCTCCGTGAAATTGTCCAATTAAGTCTATGGTTGTTTTGTTAGGATTGTTTTCAAGGGTATACATAATACACAGATAAAAAAACCTTGCTAAGCTTCCATCATCTCTATATTCACTACTGCTATATGAGAAAAAAAGTGCATGTGATTGATTATAATTATCGAGTTTTTCAGAAGCCATTTGCCCAGGAACTTCAGATAGCAATTTCTCAATAAATCCTCTATCTTCTGGCAAAACATCCAAAAGTGTTTTTTTTGACAACGCCTGGATGTCAGCCGCCGGTATTTTAAATATACCTATGGCTTTGGTCGTGACGTTCATCGCTTCAGCTTCAAACAGTTCATACAAGGATTCATCACCGCTGCTTTGCATCATTTCGCAGGGCCATTCCCCAGCACTGTTATACTCTATTTTGGAATCTAATTTACCATCTGAAGCGCCCCAAAGATGTTCGTCATGTCGAGCTTTGGGAGACATCTCCAACATATCATCAGATCTATCACATTGTTCGAGATGACCTAGGCCTGGACTGATGTTTGCCCCGATGGGGCTCCGGCGCTCGGTAATCCCAGTGAATAATATAGGCAGTTGTAATTTTCTAAAAAGATCATGATATTCTGTAAGATAGTTCACTTGTGCTGAAGAATAAATCCATTCTTCTTCAATACCATATTCATACATGATCATGAGATTAACTTTTTCAGATACTAGTTTTTGATAGGTAGAAAAGTCGAAATTTCTGGGTATATTTGGAAATAAAATCACTGCATCTCTTTCTGCCAATAATAATGAATTACCATCTATCAATAGCTCCAAATGATTGGGACTTAACACTTTAAAAGTAAAATGCTCACTGTCTCTGAGTGTTTTCACTTGTGAGTAAAAGAAGGCAATAGACTGTGGATCCTGAGAAAATGGGGCTATCAACCATTCTATCTGATGGCCTTGTTGCAACAAACTCATTACTAAATTTTTTCCAGCGAAAAAATCCCCTTTTCCGTCTGAAAAAATCTCACTAATGATGACTATTCTAGCCATAATAATCTCATCACAACACACGTCAAATGTATAATTATATAACAAATAGAAATAAAATAATTGTTTTGAAACGAGGAGATTAGGGTCAAGTATTTCCTTTTACCATCAGAGCTAAGGAAAACCTTGTCCCGTTACTCTCTGATGGATAACATGTGACAAAGCCTTTACTTGAGGAAAAAAGCATGACCCTTCAGTTTGAAAAAGCCAACATCAATCACATCGATATTATTTTTCATTGGCTTTCAGAGCCTTTTGTTCAAGAGTTTTGGGATAATACACAAGACCATAAAGACGATATTTTAAATTTTGTTCATGGGAGAACAAAACCTTCGAACTATTGCGACGGCAAGTATGTTTATTGGATAGCTAGCTGTGATGGTCATCCCTTCGCAATGCTGATGATAATCCAAGAAACAGCAGAATATCATATCAATGATATGAAACTGAATCACCTTTCAAAAACAGGCAACACCTATGGTATCGATTTTATGATAGGCAATAGAGATTTTTTTGGAAAAGGGTATGGCGCAAAAACATTATCGGAATTCATAGACTATTTTCGGGTAAATATTGACCCCAAAGCGGATACCTTTTTCATTGATCCTGATGCCAACAATCCAAGAGCAAAGCATGTCTACATGAAAGCAGGCTTTAAGTATATTGCAGACTTTATCATGGGTGGCGATTGTAGCGGTTCTGGTAAGCGCCATCATTTATTAATGAAACGATTTGTGCCTACGGTTACATTGTTACCTGCAACGATAACTGATTATCCTACTATTCAAAACATGGCACGTTTCTATATATACGATAGAACAGCCTACATGGGTTGGGAATGCCCTGAGAGCGGCTTATTCGAATGCATAGATTTAAAGCATTATTTTGAACATTCTGAAGAGAAAGCTTTTTTAATAAAGGTATCAAATGAAATAGCGGGCTTTGTATTATTAGATAAAATGCATTTGCTTGAACCTGTTGATTGGAACATGGGGGAATTTTTCGTTCTTGCTAAATTTCAAGGAACAGGGCTTGCAAGCAAGGTCGTTCGAGACATCTTCAAACAACATCCAGGAAAATGGTCCGTCGCTGTGATGCCAGAAAATATCAGAGCAGTAAAATTTTGGCGCAAAATTATCTCTGAAGTCACC
>DAHWEW010000227.1:0-3907 GCA_027326225.1 Legionellaceae bacterium | reverse complement strand
AAGAACAATTGCGCTTGATCCTGAGTTGATGATGTATGATGAGCCATTTACAGGACAAGATCCGATTTCCATGGGGATTTTGGTCCGACTCATCCAACGACTCAATCAACTGCTGAAAACAACCACCATCATCGTTTCACATGATGTGAATGAGACCTGTTCCATCGCTGATTATGTATATTTAGTTGCAGGGGGGCGTGTGATTGGTGAAGGTGAGCCTCAGAGCTTGATGCAATCACCTGAACCACAGGTCAGGCAATTTATGCATGGAGAGGCTGATGGTGTAGTGCCTTTTCATTATCCAGCAAGGGCTTATACAGAGGAGTTGCTTGATGCTTGAATTGATAGCGAGAATTGGACATCGTAGTTTGGATAGTTTGCAAACATTGGGGAATTCTGGCCGCTTTTTATTACGCGTATTGACCCAAAGACCCCAGCTGTCTCGACTCTTACCCGAACTGTCTCATCAACTTTATTTCGTTGGAGTCTTGTCGTGTCTTATTATTGTTGTATCTGCCTTGTTTATCGGTATGGTTGTGGGTTTACAAGGCTATAATACGTTAGAGAAATTTGGGGCAAGCAGCCAACTTGGCCAATTGTTGGCATTGAGTGTGACGAGAGAGCTTGGACCAGTCATCAGCGCTTTATTGTTTGCAGGACGAGCGGGTTCTGCACTGACAGCAGAAATTGGTTTGATGAAGGCGACTGAGCAGTTGGCCAGCATGGATATGATGGGCGTTGATCCACTCAACAGAATCATTTACCCACGATTTTTAGCAGGCATGATCTCATTACCTTTGCTGACTCTGATATTTTCGGCAGTTGCTGTATATGGCGGATATTTTATAGGTGTACAATGGCTTGGTGTGGATGCTGGTAGCTTTTGGTCTAATATGCAGGCAGCTGTTGATTTTCGCACCGATGTATTCAGTGGCATTATTAAAAGCTTCGTCTTTGCTTTTGTTGTGATCTGGATCTCTGTGTTTCAGGGATTTACCTGTGTACCTACTGCAGAGGGGATAAGTCAAGCCACCACACGCACTGTTGTCTCTTCCTCTCTTGCCGTGCTGGGGTTTGACTTTCTATTGACTGCGATGATGATTGGAGGTTGGTAAATGAATAAGAACCGTCATATTGATATCACTGTTGGCCTTTTCATGCTACTTGGTCTTCTGGCGTTATTGGTTTTGGTGATGAAAGTCAGTGGCATCAGTGATTTGATGTCACAAGGTGAATATCCTGTTACGGCAAGCTTCACTGATATTGGTGGCTTGAAAGTCAGAGCTCCGGTGACGGTTGCAGGGGTTAAAATTGGAGAAGTCAGTCATATTGAACTCCAACCCAATCAATTGAATGCCAAAGTGACCATGATGCTACGACGAGATAAAAAAATCCCATTTGAAGATGTGTCTGCGCGTATCTTGACGGAGGGGCTGCTTGGTTCAAACTATATCAGTATCGTACCAGGATTTGACGATGAGGATAATACCTCTCATCCTTATCTGCGTGCAGGAGATGTGATTGCTAAGACTCAAGAAGCCATTATTCTTGAAAATCTGATTGGCCAGCTGTTATTTAATGTTAAAAAATAGGGGACATCATGAAAATAATAAAAATAGGGTTCTTATTGATAACCATGGTTTTGACAAAAGTGGTATCAGCAGCACAAACATCGCCAGTCCCCATGCTAGAAAGTACGGCCTCACAAATCATTGCTGTCTTGAAGGAAAACAAATCTAATTTGAAACAAAATCACCATATTATTTATCAAGCGGTTGAACATTATTTTCTTCCTCATGTTGATGTGACAGGTATGTCTCGGTCGGTACTTGGACGCCAGGCTTGGAGTCGTGCAACAGCTGCAGAAAAACAAGAATTTACAGAAGCATTTACAAAACTGGTGATTCGTACTTATGCGAGTCCTCTAGCTGAATATACCGATGAGACTGTCAAATTTTTACCACAGCGTGGTTCTTCGGATGGTCAATTTACGCGAGTCAATAGCATTATTATTCGATCAACGGGTCAAAATATTCCATTGAGTTATAGCTTGGTTGCTAAAAATAATACTTGGAAGATTTATGATTTGAGTGTTGAAGGGGTGAGTTTGTTACAAAGCTTTCATTCCCAATTTGGCCAAATATTGCAAAATTCATCTATGAAAGAGTTGATTGCCCAAATGCGAAAAAATAGTGAGAAGGCGGTCTAATCGTGAGCGAATCCATTTTTAAGCCATCCAGAGAGTTAACGTTTGACACCGTACAATCGGATAGTCAGCGACTCTTAAAGCTATTAAAACATCGGGATACATCAGAGATTCATCTCGATTTATCTGATGTGGTTCTTTGTGATAGCGCTGGCTTGGCTTTACTCATTGATGCAAAAAAATTATGTAAGCAACATAAAAAAGAGTTGACCATAAAAGGCATGACGCCCGACATTTCAGCTTTGGCAGAATTTTGTGGCGTGAAAGGAATGTTGGTTTAAATGCGAAGCGGCGCGTTCACCGAGCCGAGACCGTTAGGGAGCGGGTATCTGGGGTACGAATTGGCATTTCGGTTTAGTAGGGTTGTGGTCTAGAACAAAAGAGAAGTGAGAGATATGTTAAGTAATGAACAAATAGAGCGCCGTCTTAATATAGAGGGTGTAGAATATGTACGTGTAAGTGGAGATGGTCGTCATTTTGAGGTGATCATTGTGACAGACCAATTTGTTGGTCAAACAAAACTAGCCAGGCAACGATGGGTTTATGCACAACTTAAAGATGAGATAACGGCAGGAGATCTTCATGCTTTGAGCATGAAAACCTGGACTAAGAGTGAATGGGAGAAGCAACATGGATAAATTGATCATCAATGGTGGGAAACCACTACACGGTGAGGTCATGATTTCAGGTGCTAAAAACTCGGCTTTGCCTATTATGGCGGCAAGTCTATTGGCGAGAGATAATGTCACCATTAAGAATGTTCCCCATTTGAAGGATATAACCACTATGATGGAGCTTCTAGGTCAATTAGGGGCCGAGCTCACTGTGGATGAAAAAATGAATGTGCAGGTGAATGCCAATCATGTCAATGAATTGGTGGCACCTTATGAGTTAGTGAAAACCATGCGTGCATCTATCTTGGTTTTGGGGCCAATGCTTGCTCGTTTTGGCAAGGCTGATGTTTCATTACCCGGAGGGTGTGCCATCGGAACTCGTCCGGTTGATTTACATCTTAAGGCGCTGAAATTAATGGGCGCGGATATCACGGTTAAAAACGGTTATATCAAAGCAACCAGCAGACAAGGACGATTACAGGGCAGGCCATTGGTGTTTGATTCAGTTACAGTCACAGGAACTGAAAACATCATGATGGCAGCTGTTTTGGCTGAAGGAAAAACCATCATTAAGAATGCCGCACGAGAACCTGAAGTGCTCGATTTGGCTCATTTCTTAGTGCAAATGGGTGCCAAAATTCATGGCGCGGGAACTCATACTATTGAGGTAGAAGGCGTTGAAGCCCTATCGGGTGGAGAATATACGGTGATGCCAGATAGAATTGAGGCAGGGACTTATCTTGCTGCGGGTGCATTGACCAGAGGACATGTCACCGTGAGGCGAGTGAAGCCTGATAATTTACTGTCCATGCTTTGTAAATTTGAGGAAGCAGGAGCCGCTATTACTCTGGGTGAAGACTGGGTCAGTTTGGACATGCAAGGGAGTCGTCCGGAGGCGGTTAATATTTCAACTGCACCTTATCCTGCTTTTCCAACGGATATGCAAGCTCAATTTATGGCAATGAATTCTATTGCAGAAGGGTCATCAACGGTCACTGAAACCATTTTTGAAAATCGTTTCATGCATGTACAAGAATTACAACGGATGGGCGCTCAGATTAAGTTGAATGGCAATACTGCGATGATC
>DAHWEW010000226.1:0-3923 GCA_027326225.1 Legionellaceae bacterium | reverse complement strand
CAAGCCCCACATGCTTAAATTTAGCAAATAACTGGCCTTGATTACCTGGCTCAATAACCATTGACTCAAGCCCTATATCAAAACGCCTTAATTCTCGATTTAAGCGTTCAAGGCATGTTTTATCATTTGCATAAACGGATAACCATTGATTAGTATTGGGCTGAATCTTGGTAACACCAATATAATTAGTCTGCATTGTCCCTATAAGCGTGGAAAGATGGATTGATAAGCCATGATTGAGCTTTGTGAGTGTACTAATTACAGAGGCATTAGGACGAATACTTTCTTTTCTTGGATCATCTTCTTGTGCAATACCAAATTCCTGACCAAAACGGATGTTTTGGTCGTTACGCTCAAAAAGGCAACGAAACTTTCCTTTAGGGGCATAAAACAGTGCTTCATATGCAATAGTTTTATTAACGAAGTCATTTGCTGTATGAGAAACATGCAATTCGTAACGAAATTTTGTGGAGGGTGATTCATTCATTATTTCACTGGGATAGCCTAAAGGGTAACCCTAGATGAAATTTTAAAAAATAAATCTATTATATTCAAAATATTACTAACAATACACGGAGGGCTGTCTCTCCGCCAAACACATCCTCCATCAAAGTAATTCACCTTCTTGTTTGACCACTTTGTCAATCGCAATCAATGACTGTAGTAACGCTTTCATGGCAGCAATTGGCCAACTGTTAGGTCCATCACTTAATGCCTTATCAGGATCAGGATGGGTCTCCATAAAAATACCGGCTATTCCCGCAGCAACGGCCGAACGAGCAAGCACAGGAATGAACTCACGCTGCCCACCTGAGCTACCCATGTTAGCCCCTGGTAACTGTACAGAATGTGTTGCATCGTAAACCACTGGACATCCTGTTTCTCGCATGATTTTAAGTGAACGCATATCAGAAACGAGATTTTGATAGCCAAAACTGACCCCACGCTCACAAACCATGATTTGTTCATTGCCAGTGGCTTTTGCTTTGGCAACCACATGTTTCATATCCCAAGGCGCTAAAAACTGCCCTTTTTTAATGTTCATGGGTTTATTCATAGACGCTACATTTTGGATAAAATTCGTTTGACGACACAAAAAAGCAGGCGTTTGTAAAACATCAACCACACTCGCCACCTCTGGCAAAGGTGTATCTTCATGCACATCAGTCAATACAGGAACACCAATTTGCTGTTTCACTTTTTCAAGAATCAAGAGACCTTTTTCAAAACCAGGACCACGATAACTCCCCATAGAGGAGCGATTGGCTTTATCAAAAGAAGACTTATAGATAAACGGTATGGAAAGGCTTGAACAGATCTCCTTAAGATATCCAGCTGTCTCAAGAGCCAACGCTTCGCTTTCAATCACACAAGGTCCTGCGATTAGAAATAAAGGTGACTCTAGTCCCACCTCAAAACCACATAGTTTCATAGCTATCCTTTTTGTTGATGAAAACGACGGGCTGCAAGGATAAATTGTTTAAATAATGGATGACTATCTCTTGGAGTAGACGTAAATTCTGGATGAAATTGGCAGGCTAGAAACCATGGGTGATCCTCTAACTCTATCATTTCTACCAACGTATTATCCGCAGATCGCCCAGAAATGATAAGGCCTTGTGCCACCAACGATTCAATAAATCGATTGTTCACCTCATAACGATGCCTATGCCGCTCTACAATTTGTGCTCTTTCATAGACCTTCATAGCTAAGGAATCAGGCTCCAAATTACATAACTGCGCGCCCAGACGCATGGTCCCGCCCAAATCACTCTCTTCATTGCGAAGATTCACTTGACCATCCACATCCATCCACTCACTGATTAAACCAATGACAGGATAAGAGGTTTCTTTGTCAAACTCAGTAGAATTAGCACCAGAAAGCCCTGCCACATGTCGAGCAAACTCTATCACAGCTGTTTGTAGACCCAAACAAATCCCTAAAAATGGCACCTTATTTTCGCGTGCATATTGAATGGCCTTTATTTTTCCCTCTATCCCACGTGGACCAAATCCTCCAGGGATCAAGACCGCATCCGCAGTATCCAACAATGACACACCATGCGTTTCTATCAATTCAGCATCAATATACATGATTTCCACTCGTGTTTCAGTGTGAATTCCTGCGTGGATGAGTGCTTCATTAATAGATTTATAAGCATCATTTAACTCGGTGTATTTACCAACCATAGCTACTTTGACAGTCATTGTTTGTATGGCTTGCGCTTTGACCACTTGTTGCCATTCAGAAAGATCAGCGGGCTTCAAACTTAAGCCTAGTTTTTTAACAACAATTTCATCTAATCCCTGCTCATGTAAAATCATCGGTATTTGATAAATACTTTTCGCATCCATCAATGAAATCACGCCTTCTTTTTCCACATTGGTAAACAAAGCTATTTTTGCTCTGTCATGGGTTGACAACGGTTTTTCAGAACGACAGATCAAGATATCAGGCTGGATCCCAATGGAGCGCAATTCTTTCACTGAGTGCTGCGTAGGTTTGGTCTTCGTTTCGCCGGATGTAGGGATATAAGGCACTAAGGTGAGATGGATAAACAAAGTACGTTGTGAGCCAAACTCTATACGCATTTGTCGAATCGCTTCAAGAAACGGCAAAGACTCTATGTCGCCTACAGTCCCACCGATTTCGACCATCGCCACATCATAATTATCCGCCCCCAGTTTGATGCAGCGCTTAATTTCATTGGTGATATGAGGAATCACCTGCACAGTGCCCCCTAAATAATCCCCTCGCCTTTCTTTTTTAATCACATTCTCATATATTTTTCCGGAGGTAAAATTGTTGAGCTTTGTCGCAGTTGTTCTAACAAAACGTTCATAATGACCGAGATCCAAATCAGTTTCTGCCCCATCATGGGTCACAAATACTTCTCCATGCTGAAAAGGACTCATGGTTCCAGGATCAACGTTAATGTAAGGATCAAGCTTAATGAGGGTCACTCTAAGCCCTCGGGCCTCTAAAATAGCCGCAAGAGAGGCCGCTGCAATGCCCTTACCCAGAGAAGAAACAACTCCTCCTGTGATGAAAATATAATTAGTCATCATATTTTTCATAACCCTTGTAAAATGTCATACATTTGAAGTGCAGTCTCTGCAGCAGCTATCCCTTTATGCCCATGAATTCCTCCTGTACGTTCATAAGCTTGGGCTTCGTTTTCAGTGGTTAATACACCAAAAATCACAGGGATATCATACTTTAGAGAAACAGCTTGACAACCATCACTCACTTGCTTACAAACGTAATCATAGTGGGTGGTTTCACCACGAATCACTGCTCCCAGGGCTATGATCGCGCCATACCTATTCTTTTTAGCCAGTCGTTGTGCAACAAGTGGAATTTCCACCGCACCTGGCACATGGACCACTGTGATGTCTTCTACACTAAAACCGCGCCTTTGAAGGTATGATATAGCCCCTTCAAGTAAAGCTTCCGTAATTTTAGAGTTGAACTGACTCACAACAATGGCTAGTGCAAAAGGAGCATGCAAAGATTCATCTGGCTTTTTTCTATCGTCGTTCACAAGGTCTCCTAGTCAATGGCTAATATATGCCCTAATCTTTCTTGTTTGGTCTTCAAGTAAGCTCGATTTTCAGCAGTAGGCGCAACAGCCAAGGGGATCCGTTCACTCACTTTAACCCCAAAATGGGTGATTGCCTCCACTTTAAAAGGATTGTTGGTTAACAATCGAATCACCCCCACTCCTAAATGCTTTAAGATTTGGAAAGCCACGGCATAATCTCGATTATCAATCGGAAGCCCCAATTGCACATTTGCATCTACAGTGTCATAACCTTGTTCTTGAAGCGCATACGCTTTGAGTTTATTCGCAAGTCCAATCCCTCTTCCTTCTTGACGTAAGTAGATGAGAATGCCCCCTTCTTCTGAAATCATGTTTAAA
>DAHWEW010000225.1:0-3926 GCA_027326225.1 Legionellaceae bacterium | reverse complement strand
ACCTGCGCCACAGCCAGGATCGATTCGTAATAAAATGGATTGATTTTGTAAAAGATGAGGCCAATGCTCAAGCGGATACAAACTATCAATGGTGACATAGCAGCCCAGAGAAAATGCATATTCATACTCGGATTTTGCAGCAAAATTTGGGGTAAAGAGGATCTTTTTCTTGTCAATATTGGGAAATAAAGAGAGAACATGTGCTAACTCATTGATAGATACACATTCAAAGCCAATGTTTTGGGCAAATAACGGTTTCAATACACCTGGATGAGGATTGGCCTTGATAGCATAAAACAATTGATCAATGGCCTTCACACTTAGCAATTCATCTGCTTTTTGTGAAATGGTTTGACTGTGATAAACGTAGCATGGGGAATGGTTTTTCCCAAGTTCTAATAACTCTTGGCGTGAACTCTCCCACCAAGGCGCTTTGCGAATGACAGGTTTGCCAAACTCTTCATGCCAACTTTTTGAATAATAGAAGCTTTGAGGATTGTTTTCGATGAGTAGATTATGAAGTTGCTGACACAATTTGTCTGCTTGTGATTCATCTACCACAAACGTTAGATTGAGATCATTGGACGCAAGAGACATCAGATAAACTTGTTTGGCTTCAAATACTTCAAGTGTAGGTCCTAATTGTGGCAAAACGGTACGAATGTGATGACCGACCAAGCTCACGGCACTACATGGTTCAATGATTTTGGCACGACAAAATGTGTTTAAATCAGTCATGAGTGTGTCAAGGGCTTTTCTATCACGCAGTTTTGAATTGCTATCTAAGGATAAAGTGACGTTGAATTCAGAGGAAGAAAGCAAATCAACTGAAAAGCCATGTTTTTTGAAGGTGCTAAATACATCAGCCAAGAATCCCACTTGTTGCCACATGCTTAAGGTGTCAATCGAAATGAGGGTGATGCTGTGTTTCACTAAAATGGATTTGATAGGGGGGGCAAAGTCATCACTTTCTTTGGTAATGCGTGTGCCAGAATGTTCAGGCATGCAGGTGTATTTGACAATCATTGGAATACCTGCACGCCTCACTGGGGGTAAGCAATTGGGATGTAATACTTTTGCACCCATCGAGGCGATTTCTTGCGCTTCATCATAATTCAGCTGTTTTAATAACCGAGCATGAGGGAGCTGATGGGGATTTGCAGTGTATATGCCTGGCACATCTGTCCAAATTTCACAAGCCACAGCATTTAAAATAGCAGCGAGTAATGCTGCAGAAGTATCAGAGCCTCCTCGTCCGAGTAAGACCGTATCTCCGTGGGTATTAGCAGCAATAAATCCTTGGGTGATCACGGCTTCTGCGCCACTTTGGAGCAGTTGCTCGGAAAGTTGTGGGTTGGGATCACAAGTACAGTGAGCTGCCAAATAATTTACGGCATCTCCACCAAGAATAGGTGTGGTTTGGAGGGCCTCGCGGGCATCAAACCAGAGGCATTGAATTCCTTGTTGCTGCAAATAAGCATGCCCCAAGCGAGTCATCATTAATTCACCTAAGCTTAAAATTTGGGCATGTGTTTTGGCTGGAGCCTCACGCAAAAGGGCAATTCCTGTGAGCCATTGTTGTAGTTGTTGAAGATCAAGTGCGATGAGTTCAGAATCTACGCCTAATGCTTTGGCAAGTGTCAGATAACCATCAGTCACATCCTTAAGAATACTGTGATGCTCATCAAGAAGGGCTGCCTCAATCATTTTTTCTAGTTTGTTTGATGCTTGAGTTAAAGCAGAGCATACAATGACAGGTTGCACGCCATTTTCAATATGATTTTTGGTGATAGCGGCGATATGCTGCCATGTTTCTAGTGACGATACACTTGTACCCCCAAATTTAGTGACTAATTGATCCATGATCTAACCCGTGCAAAAATAGAACACTCTAGCATGGAGTCAGGTGAATAGACAAGAGGAAAAAGAATATTTTATGACCCTATACTCATGATCTAAATTGTATTATAATTAGTCAAACATTCACTAAATTTTTCTAGAAATACACTTGTTTTTTAAGAGATTGAATGAATCAGTCGATTACGATGAAAAAACGAACGTATACCACCCATCCGTTCATCTCATTGGGCAGGGACTTGATGAACCGTTGTTTCGTTCCATTTCTTAGATCTTGTGGGTGATGCGTACAAACCATCAACAAAGGTTGGTTTTTTATGTTACAAATAAAAAAAGAAGCATCTCAATTACAATTATATTCAGAAAATGACTTCTATTTATTTTTTATCACACGTGTCAGAGAGGATTGGCATCTCATGTCAGATGAGGAATGTTCTCGTTTTATCAATCTCATGCAATCACAACACATCGACTCTATTTTTACTCAATTTCGTTTGGGCGATCGACTTTTTGGGTTTAATGGCGGGACAGTACCTTACATTATGTTGTTCTATAAAGCGAAACGGTTCGATCCATATGCGTTGCTTATCGATCCTTTATACAATGTTTATTTAAAGCGAGATCCTGATGTTTTAGGACTAAGCGTATTAGATCGTATTTATTTTGAAAACAGTTGTTTCATTTATCATGAATTTTATCGAACAAATGGCAAGTTACAAGCATTGTTAGGAGAAGACCTATCTGATCGTACTAAATTTGCGAATGCTTGTATTCGAATGTGCAAGCTTGGATTATTGAAGACTCTTTTGCTGGGTAAGAAAGTCTATTTTGTGTTAGATGGGTTAAGCATGGAGGATATAATTACCAAGGCAGACAAGAAGGCCACTCATGTTCCGGTGGGATATTATACAAATAAAGAAGTTAGATTTTGTTATCGCTTATCAAAGGCAGCCCCAAATTTAACGAAAGGTATTTCTTTCTGGAAAAATGACAGGCGGGTTTCTGCGCCCTGGGAGAACAATCCTGAGCAATGGAATCGATATGAACCGAAAATGGAAAGTATTCATAAGGAAATCGAAGGAGAGTGTAAGTCGCAATCTCTTCACATGAAGCCATGATTCTCAATCGTCAGAGGAGTCCACACCACGATAACTCCCAAAGACGTTCGTCATGTTGAGCTTTGCAAACACCATGAGAGCCCTCACGTTGTTCGGGATGACGTAGATTTTCACTGATGTTTGCCCCAACAGGGCTGAGCTACTTAGTCTGAATGAGCTTGAGTGAGTGTGTTATTTATGAGTGATAGAGCATTTTAGACATGATTTTAAATTGCTTCATGCCATACTGAATGCTTTTTAGAGCATTGATGCTGCAATCAGATAAAAATAGATTTTGTTCGTTAATTGTTTGTTCTATAAAGCAGGACACTTCAACCAAAATGACGGTTAAATATTAGAGCTCTTGCATAACCTAACGAATTGATTAAACTTGCATCTTTTTGGCAAGGATGTCGATGAGGTTTGAACGGATCAAAGAAGAGTCATTGGATGATTTTCGTAGGCTTACAGGAATTAAACGCACAACCTTTGATGTGATGATAAGCATATTGAGAGATGCTGAGGCTATTCAGAAGGCTCAAGGCGGCAAACCTAATAAATTAGTCATTGAAGATAGATTGCTTATGACATTGGAGTATTTGCGCGAATATAGAACATATTTTCATATTTCACGTAGTTATGGAATCAGCGAAAGTTCTTGTTATCGAAATATACGATGGGTCGAAGATACGTTGATTAAAGATGGGAAATTTTCATTGCCTGGGCGTAAAGCATTACTAAAAAGTGATGCTGAATATGAAGTTGTGCTCATTGATGCAACAGAAACCCCAATTGAGCGACCTAAAAAAAACAAAAACATTTCTATTCTGGAAAAAAGAAGAGACATACATTAAAGACACAAATTATCGTGGATAAGAAGAAAAAATTAGTTGTTTATAGTGGACCCCAAAATTGAGACAGTAGTGTAAAATCCACACTATTGTAAATTGGGGTAGTTATGTCAAAAAAAAC
>DAHWEW010000224.1:0-3934 GCA_027326225.1 Legionellaceae bacterium | reverse complement strand
AAGGTTAGAATAAGCGTAGTTATCTACGCTTTTTTTTTAAATAAATGTAACTGCTCGTTTGTTATTACGAGCAACCCAAGCCTTTTTGGGGCAAACGTCGGTTAAGACTTACGTTTTTTGGAAGACATACGTCATGCTGAACAGCATGTTTGAGAGAGGGTCGTCATCCCGAACAACATGAGGGATCTCCTGATCTATTGGAGATGTCTCGCAAAGCTCGACATGACGTGCGTTTTTAGAGACGTATGTTTTTGAAAGACGCACTGTTTTAGATGGCGTAATGGGTGAATAATTACACATATATCATGACAAAAACAGAAGGATATGTTGCATGCGGATAATCATGACCTTATTTTATCTGGTACTTATCTTAATTGGTGTCAGTTTTGCAGCATTAAATGCTCAATCAGTCCAAGTTAATTTATATTTTACTACCTTAAACATGCCTATTTCAGTTTTAATGACAGTGATGTTGGGGGTAGGAATGATATTGGGATTTTTTGTTTTTTTACGTCGGTATTTACGCTTCAAAGCAGAACATCGTAGAATTAAAAACCAGTTACGGCTCACGGAAAAGGAAATTAAAAATTTACGAGCGATTCCTTTAAAGGATCAGCATTAGTGTAAAAATTTGTGGAGATCTTGAATGATTCAATTGTGGCCTTTGTTACTGCCTGCAGCAGCTTGGTCTGGCTGGTGGGTGGCTAGCCGTAATTATTCAATTAAAGAAAGAAAAAATACCCATCATTTTTCACGAGAATATGTGGTTGGTTTAAATTATTTATTAAATGAGCAACCCGATAAAGCGGTTGATGTATTTATTAAATTGCTCGATGTTGATAGTGATACCGTCGAAACACATTTGGCTCTAGGTAGCCTCTTTCGGAGAAGGGGTGAAGTAGATAGAGCCATTAGAATCCATCAAAATTTAATCGCTAGACCCCAATTAAGCCTAAATCAGCGCAAAGAAGCTTTGATGGCTTTAGGCCAGGACTATATGAGTGCGGGCGTATTTGATAGAGCTGAACGAATTTTTATGGAAGTGGTTGAGTTAGGCGGTCCTCGCGAAATCAGAAGTTTGCAAGGATTGTTGGCTATTTATCAGCAAGAAAAAGCTTGGGAAAAGGCTTTAGAAATCTTAAAACAATTAGAAATTTCAACTGGGACTAGTATGCATTCACAGGCTGCGCATTATCATTGCGAAATTGCAACGCAAGCTCTGAAAATGAATGCATATGATAGGGTGAGCGCTGCTATCAAACAAGCCTTAACCGTTGATAAAAAATCAGTGCGTGCAAGTCTCATGCTTGCGCAATTTGAAATGAAAAATGGTCGATATAAACACGCCATCCGAGCTCTAAAGAATGTTCCAGATCAGGATGCAGATTTTTTAACAGAAATTATTGAGCCACTCGTCAACTGCCATCGCGAAATAGAAGCCATGGATGAATGTGTCGACTATTTAGAGCAAACATTAAGAGAGCATCCACGTGCCTCTGTTATTTTTGTCATAGGTGAATATCTGAGACAAGAAAAAAGTACAGATTTTGCCATTGATTTTGTTTCGGCCCAATTGGGGCATCATCCCTCTATCCGTGGATTGAATCGGTTGATTTGTTGGCACTTAGAGTCAGCGACTGGGAAAGTTCGTGATAAGTTGCAAATGCTATATGATATCACCAGTAAATTCCTAGAAAATAAACCAGTCTATCGGTGTGAACACTGCGGATTTGGTGGAAAATTATTGCATTGGCATTGCCCTAGTTGTAAGCAATGGAGCAGAATGAAACCCATACATGGTTTGGAAGGGGATTAACTTATGTCAGTCAAATTAATTGTAGCCCTAGATTTTGAAGATTCACGCAAAGCATTGAACCTAGTTGATCAATTAGATCCGAGCTTATGTGCACTCAAGGTAGGTTGTGAGATGTTCACTTTGTTTGGCAGAGATTTTGTTCGTACTTTGGTGAATAAAAATTTTAAAGTGTTTCTTGACTTAAAGTTTCATGATATTCCAAATACGGTTGCACATTCATGCATTGCTGCAGCTGATCTTGGGGTATGGATGATTGATATCCATGCTTCTGGTGGTATGAATATGATGCAAGCTGCGAAAAAAGCGCTTGATCCTTATGGGCTTGGTCGGCCTCTTTTAATTGCGGTAACGGTGCTTACCAGTATGAACGTTGAAGATCTTCAACGTCTTGGGATTCATGAATCAGTAGAAAATCGTGTTTCTCTATTGGCCAAATTATCCTATGATGCTGGACTTGATGGAGTGGTGTGTTCACCCCATGAAGTCTCAGCCATAAAAGCATTGTGTGGACCTCATTTCTTAGCGGTAACGCCAGGGATCCGGATGCCTTTCGATTCATCCAATGATCAAGTGCGGATAACGACCCCAGAAATGGCCCTCAAAGCTGGGAGTGATTATCTTGTCGTTGGCAGACCTATTATTGAAGCGAATAAACCTGCTGATGTTGTTCAAACGATTTTATCTACTATCAAGTCAACTCATTTATCCTAGAAAAATATGTTTTCAAATATACAGCGCTACTATTTAAAAGAAATGGGAATTGAAACGTTTGAGCAACGTAAACTTTCCGAACAAAAGAACTTGGAAAGATTGGCAGCCGTTGTGTCTCAGTGTACTCGTTGTCCACTTCATAAAACTCGATTAAAGACTGTTTTTGCTCGTGGCAATTCAATGGCTGCATTGATGATTATTGGTGAAGCGCCCGGTTTTTATGAGGATCAACAAGGGCTACCTTTTGTGGGTAAGGCAGGAAGCTTATTAAATAAAATGTTAGGAAGCATAGAATTATCCAAAGAGGATGTATATGTCGCAAATGTCCTGAAATGTAGGCCACCTCATAATCGAGATCCACTGCCTGAAGAAATTTCACAATGCGCTCATTATTTAACTGAGCAGATAGCGCTTGTGTCTCCAAAACTCATTCTCGCAGTTGGTCGTTTTGCTGGCTCTTTTCTTTTAAATACAACCGTTCCATTGAATAAAATGCGTCGTAAAATGCATCACTATCAAGGTACACCAGTGATAGTGAGTTACCATCCGGCCTATTTATTGCGTAATCCTTCAGATAAGGTAAAAGCTTATGAAGATCTATTGTTTGCAAAACAACTGTTAAAAAAAATGGAATAGGATAAACGAATGTATAGACTAGCATCAGCGGGATTCACGCTGATTGAATTACTCATTGCCTTGTCTATTTTCATAGCTGTCGGTTATTTAGGACTTTCATTCATCCCTGATATGTATAAAAAAAATCAGTTTGAGCATATTGTAGATGACATTCGAGGTGCGATACGATTTGCGAGGGTAGAGGCATTACTCACTGGGGATTCACTCATACTCACACACCCAGCAGATTCTCCGAACTGGTCCAGTGGGCTGGTGTTATGGCGTGACTTTTTAACACCAAAAGTCAAAGGTGATAGACAACTGATATATGATTGGCGATGGAAGAGCAAAGATATCAGCGTCACTTGGCATGGTTTTCAATCTAATGATGCTTTGCAATTTAATCCTGACATCAGTAGGAATGCAGTGAATGGATATTTTCTCATTGAACATAAGCTCAAAAAAGTGAAGTTAGTGATCAACCGGATTGGGCGTATGAAGGTATTAAGATGATGGTGATAGATATCGCACAACATAGATTTAAACCGTTGTTAGCTGAGACAGAACCCTCTTGGCTTTCATGGCTTTTATATGAAGATCCTCTCACAGAGAGACTTCAACAGAACGTTAAAGAGGCACGCGTTCAGTTGATTCATCAAAGATGGCAAGCTCCGGACTGGTGGGATACACATGTGTTACAATTGAATGATGATATTGTCTTTCATCGTGAGATCCTCATGTGCTCCGGTCAAGAAGCATATTGGTATGCACGTACCATTATTCCCAAAAACA
>DAHWEW010000223.1:0-3981 GCA_027326225.1 Legionellaceae bacterium | reverse complement strand
CACCCCAATGCAAATTCCTGCAGGAATGATTTACGATAAATTTGGTGTGCGCATGGTTTTATTTTTTGCGTGTTTGATAACCGTTATAGGTTTAGGTACTTTTGTTTCGGCAGATAATTTTGCACTGGCATGTACGGGTCGTCTATTGATTGGTTTTGGAACGGCTTTTGCTTACATTGGGGTATTAAAGTTGGCTTCTATTTGGTTGCCTGCCTCGCGTTTTGCAGCTGCTGCAGGATTAACAACCGCCATCGGTATGACGAGCGGCGCTCTTTCACAAAAATATCTCACCAAAGTCGTTGAGGTTTTTGGTTATAAACCCATTCTACAAACTGCGGTCATTATTGGTATTGCGCTGAGTTTTGTGATTCTATTTGCTTTAAGACATCGTCCGCAACCACAAGCAAATTCAATTCATGCCATGCAAGCCCCTATGACAATGAAACAATTGTTTGCTGCATTACGCGTTATTTTTATGAATCCACAAACTTGGCTCATAGGAATTATTGGCTGCTTTCTCTATCTGCCTTCTATCTTGTTGTTAGATGTTTATGGTATTTCTTATTTTAAAACGACCCACCAAATTACTTCTCAGCAAGCGGCAAACGTATCTGCCATGACTTTTTTTGGATGGATTGTAGGCGGTCCTGTGATTGGGATCATTTCAGATAAAATTAAGCGTCGTCGTTTACCTTTGTTGATAACAAGCGCAATGACTGCCGTATTGCTTTATGTAATTTTCTATGCTCCTGATTTAACATTAACCCAACTCTTGATGATAGCCTTGTTGACAGGGTTTTGTTGCGGTGCGCATCCTTTGTGTTTTGCGTTAAGCAAAGAAAGCAATCCTGCAAAGATGGCAGGCACTGCTGTCGCTGTTACCAACATGTTTATCATGCTGGGGGGGATGGTATTTCCTCCGATCATTGGTCGGTTACTTGATTTGCATTCGAATGGTCAGCTTCTCAATGGATTACATGTATATACAGCTAGCGATTACACGTTTGCTTTAAGTATCGTGCCAGCAGGGATCGTGCTTGGTACGATTTTAACCATCTTTTTGAAAGAAACGTACTGTGGCTCAAGATCTATTGAAACAGAAGAGCAAACGCTTTCGTCAAAATCAATGAAATTTGAGCCTGAATTTCGCACCCGCCCATTGGAAAGTCTGGGGCAATAGATAACTCGTCACGAGTAGAGCGGATAAAACCATTGTTTTAAGAGGCCTGGGTGACGTGCTCCGTCCCCCAGGTTCTATCGGTTCGTCAAAATCTGGTATATTGTATCTAAACGATTAGTATGATTGGATATCTTTAGCGAGGATACGCATGCCGAAACGCACAGAGTCAACTTTGTTTTTGTTAGGTTATCAAAGCACCAATCGGCCAATATCTGAAAAAGAGGCTCAAAAAAAAGAAGTTGAATCTTTTATTGAAGCGCTCAATAGAGTAGGGTTTCCATCAGAAAATCTGACTAGAAAAGCGACGTGTGTGGTGATAGAAACCAAAGGAACGCCTCTCTGTGTAAAAGAACATTTTACTGACGGCACGTCTCATAAGTCCTTGTGTTATGGGGCGACTGTTCTCGCAAAAAGTGAGAAATCTAGCTTCACGCTGCTTGGCCCCAATATCTGTTATCAGCTGTTTCCTTCGGCCATAAACCAACTCTCCGATGGTGTTCTGAGAACAGCAGAGCCTGCCATCAGTCACAGGTTAGAATGATTCTGTTGTAGCTATGTTTAGGAGTGATGAATGAAATCAATGGTGATTACTCAGTTTGGCGATACTCATGTTTTTACAGCACATACTTTGCCAAAGCCCCGGGTGAAGCCAGGCTATGTGCTCATCAAAGTCATGGCGACCAGCATTAATCCACTGGATTGTAAACTTCGCAAAGGCATGATGCCTGATTTAATCAAGTCTTTTCCAGCAACGCTTCATGGTGATGTTGCTGGAGTGATTGAAGAAATAGGTGAAGGGGTTCACGATTTTTCAGTGGGAGATGAGGTATATGGCTGTGTTGGAGGGTTTCTCGATATGGGTGGAGGTTTAGATGAATATGTTGCTGCAGATGCCAATCTGATAGCTCATAAACCCAAAACCCTTTCACTCATTGAATCAGCCGCTCTACCTTTGGTTTCACTCACGGCCTTTGAGGGCTTAGTGACGTATGCACAGGTTGAAAAAGGTCAAACTGTACTGGTTCATGGAGGTACAGGAGGTGTTGGACACATCGCCATTCAATTAGCAAAATACTTAGGCGCGAGGGTTAGCGCAACGAGCTCATCGTCCCCAAAACTAGACATGATAAAACAGTTAGGTGCAGATTTTGCTATTCATTATAAAGAAATGGACGTGAAAACTTACGTGACAAAATACACGCATGGGCTTGGGTTTGATGTTGTTTTCGATACCGTTGGTGGCGATAATTTACCTCAATGCTTTGAAGCCGCCTCTCTATATGGACAAGTCCTCTCCATTAATGCGAGAGGCCACTATGATTTGACGCCTGCTTTTTTAAAAGGCTTGACCATCCATACCATTTTGCAGCCTTTGCCACTGATCACTGGAAAAAATCGTGTTCATTATCAAACAATATTGACAAAAATGGCAGAACTTGTCGATCAAGGTCTCATCAAACCATTGATTGACGAAAAAATATTTGCCATTGATGACGTTGCGGCAGCTCATGCTTATTTTGAAAGTGGAGATGCGATTGGAAAGATTGTCCTTAGCAGAACCGTGTGAACCATGAAACAAGAAGAAAAACAAGCCCTCATTGATGCCATTAAAAAACAGGATGATGCTTATATCGAAGCCTTAGCAAAAGGCAATGCCAAATGGCTGACTACCCAATTGGATGACGGCGGTTTATTGGCTATCCACTATTGTGCAAAATTTGGGTGGCTACAGGGTATTCAATTGATGCTTGCCAAAAACGCTGCCTTATTAAATTCAACGAGTAACGTAGATCATACCCCACTTCGATATGCTGCGGCTTATAATCATCCCTTGGTGGTAGAGTACTTATTAAAGCTTGGCGCAGATTCGAGCATCGCTACCAACTGCCCAAAACACAGTTCTCATGGTATGCCCCCTCTATTTTGGGCGATAGATCGTGGGCATCCTGAGGTGGTTCAGTGTTTTCTCAAGTTTGCCAGTCATATCAAGCCCCGTTTTACTGTGCCACAAATGCATATCATACATTTTGCAAGCAGAAAGGGTCGTTGTGAGATTGTGAGAGTATTGCTTGAGTTTTATATGGGTTGGCTTAACTATTGCGATGCCTATGGTCAAACCCCTTTATTATGGGCATCATCCTATGGCCATTTGGAACTGGTGAAATATCTAGTGGATAAAGGGGCCAATTTAGCGACTAAGACATATAGACACGGTCACGAGGATCATCATCTGGATGCTATTCATCTGGCGGCTAAGAATGGGCATTCGAAGGTTGTCATATATTTACTACCTCTTTTCAGTCATCGGAGGTTGTTGCATGGGAAGCATTTGATTCATCTTGCGGCTGAATATGGTCGCGTCGAAGTGGTTAAAGAGTTACTGGCTTCTCATCCAGAGTGGCTAAATTGTGCTGATGATTTTGGTCAAACGCCACTGCTTTGGGCTGCATATATGGGTCGTGAAGAGGTTGTAGAATATCTTCTTATGCAAGGAGCTGATGTTCATTTGCGATCTAGTCCTTCAGGAAAGAGCAGAACAGCACTGGAGTGGGCAATAGCCGAGGATCATTATCGTATTGCCAATCTCATCCTTTTAAAACTAACGGAAAAAGAAGACAAGCACCGTATCCTTCCTTATATCAAGACAGCAGAACAAGCGCTTGATTTAATGGCGTTTCAACCCGATTTAGCCCCCCTTTTGTTAAAAGATCAACGAGTGAAAGTTCTTTTGTCACCAGACAAGGACTCTGCTGAAAAACCAGTGATTCATTGGTACCAGCGGGCTGATCGTCGTCCTTCAT
>DAHWEW010000222.1:0-3989 GCA_027326225.1 Legionellaceae bacterium | reverse complement strand
AATCTAGTCCTTCGAGACGCGTGCTATGCACGCTCCTCAGGGCGAACGGATTAGGGAAAAATGGCTAAACTCGAGATGATATTTTGCTTAAGGAATTATGATGAAATTGACAGTATTGTGCATCATCGATAGACTCTGTCTAAAAAATTAGGGTCACTATTCACCAGGGGTGCCTTGTATTTGAGGCTGAGAAAAACCCTTATAACCTGCTCGGGGTAATGCCTGCGAAGGGAGAGTGGACTTGAAAGATTTATTTCTTTGGCTTGTTCTCTTCTTTCTCGAATCATTTACCTCGATGATGACAAAGAATGAAAGAGCGTTTTATGAAACCTTATTGGCTTGCTAAAAGTACCGATGTTCTCACCCAGATTTATCGCCACCCCTTTAATCAGCAACTGTCCCAGGGGACCTTGTCTAAAACAATATTTATGGCGTATGTGCAACAGGATGGATTATATTTGCAAGAATTTGCGAAAGCATTGCAAGTTCTCTCCTCTCGATTTCTGAATCAACCCGAAGAAAGGCACTTGCGAAAATGTTCAAATGACATGATTTTATCTGAGCTCAAAATGCAGCAAAAATATCTCAAAAAAACAGAAAGAGGGACTTTTTTTGCGCCACAAGCACATCAACCCATCGAAAAAATACCGGTGATTACCAAATATACTGCACATCTACAGTATACCGTGCGTCACTCTCCTATCCCTGAAGCAGTCGCCAGTTGCCTCCCTTGTTTTTTCATTTATCATCAATTGGGAAAACAAATGGCCCTTCACTCCACACCTAATAACCCCTACCGTGATTGGATTGCCTCCTATTCAAGCCCGCAATTTACCTCGTCTACAGAATTTATGACTGATCTGACCCGCGCCCTCACCCACCCTATTTCTTGTCCTTTATCACAAGAAAGAATCAATTTTGCCTTTTTACAATCCGCTCATTTTGAACTGATGTTCTTTGATGCCGTTTTTTATAATGAGCCACTCGATTTATCCCATGAAAACAGAACATTTCATTTGTAACTGTGATGCCTAAAAATCAGCCATTTTCATGACAAAATTCGGAACGTTAGGTGAACCAAAACCAACGGTATCGCTCCAATTTAAACCAGGTACCTCAGCAAGTGACGAATCCCAAGCAAAAGAAAAGTAGCCACTGCCTTGACCTCTCACAAAAGCAAATGAAGAAAGAGGCGCATCGTTTATTCCGAGAGAAGGTAATGATACAGCACCAGAAATAACTAAGTGGGGTTGAACAATAGGGTTGATGGAAGAACCATATGCTAACTCTGATTGATACGTATACAAATAGGGTGCGGCCGCACCTATGAGAGACTTTCCCTGAATGAGACGTTGTTCGTTAATCAATGCCATAGTACCAGAAAATAATGGGCAAGCTAAACTGGTTCCCCCCCGCTGGCAAGGGGCATCTCCACACGTCGTATTGTTATAAACCAATAATCCTGTCTGGGGATCGCCTAACATCGCTATATCAGGAAGGGCTCGATATTGACTAATGGGGGTTGAATATCCTGCTGCTGTATACCCTACAATCACTTTTTGCCAAGGAGGAAGTGAATAGAGTTGGCTGATACCTCCTCCACTTCCACCAATAAATGCAGGACTTGGTTCACCTAATACATCTATTTGTGTTTCACCCCAGTTTGTCTCAAAAGCATAATGACTGTCATTATCAGTAAAAAGACTCGTTGCAGCAACTGCAGTAGCATAAGTTGAGCTCGCTGGATAGTTCACCGAAGGAGAGGCGGTAGCAGACGGATGTGGTGGATTGAAGCAAGTTCCCTGTAAATTCACATCATCACCACAATCACCTGTTGAATAATTGACAGAAAGACCCTGAACCATTGCATTTTTTAATTGATCTTCAAAACTTGGATAGGTATTTGACGTTTCTACAGCGCTGTAGCTATTACTGATCACATTCGCATTAGAAAAGCCTCCGATATCATGCGTTGGTGTACTCAGGATATAGGGGATTAATTCGTTTATATTTTGACCAGGATCGATAACAACTACGATGTTCGCATTAGGGGCTATGGTATGAGATGCTTGCGTATCAATTGCAACTTCTATATCCCAGACATCGGGGTTACCCGCACACATCGTTGTGTTTTCAGAAATGACACTGTAATTATTTTGTGCGTCAACCACAACAAAATTTACGCCATATTGAAACTGGGGTAAAGTCGTTCCACTGAACAGATTTGCATCATTCATAATATCCCCTGGCGTTTCATTTTGGGGACACCCATCTACCAAGACGATGGTTTGGCCTCTGCCTGTGAGATTGGAAATGGCTGATAAATGATAAGCCGTTCGAAGCTTTTCTGCGGTGAATCCAGATAATGATGCTTGGGTTGGGGTATAGCTGAGCGCATTGACACTAGGGTTTTGTTGATTCGGTTTAAATCGTGGGAAAGTACTTAAACCCGAAACGTCAGACACAAAGGCCATGATTTCCGAACTTATTTTTGGCTTGTTCGTATTAAAATACACACGTTCACCCTCAAATTCATATCGGTTTATTTTGATTTGAAACAGTTTTTCAATTTGCGATACGGTACCGGTCACTTCTATCAGGAATGGATTTTTAAGCTTGGCTTCAAGTCCTTGGGTTAGAAAGTAGCGCTTTACGGTTTGAACCATTTCTTTGCTAGGGGCATATTCTTCATTAAATTCATCATTGCTAAGAAAATGCTGATATTTTGAGCTATTGGGATTATATATATCTGATATTGTTTGATTCAGCCTTGCTTCGTTTCTCAATTTAAGTGAAACAAAGACATGCATTTTACTTTTGGGTGCCATTGGCCCAATAAACTTTGCTTGCCTGGGTAACATCAAATGAGGGCTGAATGATTCAGCTTGACTATTGCTGACATCAGCAAAAGTGAGTTCACTTGCCAATAATAAAGAAAACAAACTGACCATGAGTCCTTTGCGCATAAGACCAACCCACTTGATATTCTGTGTTATCATTCGTGTTTCCCATGTGTTTTGCCCTCACCTCATTAGACCATGTTAGCAAAGAGTAACTTTGCCTCAAAATGAACACGAACGACGAGCCTATCCATTATCATGTCTATATGTACCGGACAAAAAACCCCTGGGTCAATGACGTTAGCTGTGTTAAACTCTGGCTCATTATCACTGCCGGATGAGACATGGAACATTGGCGAGACTTATTGGATTATGTTCTTAATCTTGACATCTACTTGATGGGCTTTGTCAATGCACATGGTATGTGGACTTATTTGCTCGCCTTCGCCGTGATTTTTTGTGAAACGGGACTCATCATTACCCCATTTCTCCCTGGTGATTCCTTACTTTTTGCTATGGGAAGTCTGACTGCACACACACATAGTCCCATCCATATTCTTCTCCTCTTACCGCTATTGATCATGGCATCTATTTTAGGAAACTATGTCAATTACAAAGTAGGACGCTTTATTGGACCTAGTATATTTTCAGTCGAAAAATCTCGGTTTTTCAATCAAAAGCATCTGCAAGATGCTCATGCATTTTATGAAAAACATGGCGGAAAAACCATTATTCTTGCCAGGTTCATTCCTATCATTCGAACTTTTGTCCCATTTATCGCGGGTGTCAGCTATATGAGCCCCCATCTGTTTCACACCTATAATATCTCTAGTGCCGTTCTCTGGATAGGTGTATTATTAGGGATGGGATATTTCTTAGGCTCTTTGCCTATCATTAAAGATCATTTTTCAATCGTCATTTACGGTATTATTGTTATCTCGCTTCTTCCGCCGCTATTTACGCTTTTTTATCAACGGTTCATGAATCCCGAAAACAGCAACTCGTAGCTCTTATTTTTTACACAATTTACACAAAAATTGTCTATAATTAAAGTATCATGTTACTTATAAGGCTCACATTGAGGAACCCTCCAGTTGTAAATTTGCATTATCATTAAGGCCATAAATTTGCATAATAGATTTACCCATC
>DAHWEW010000221.1:0-3998 GCA_027326225.1 Legionellaceae bacterium | reverse complement strand
TTGATCTTAAATAAGATAAACGTAATTACGATAAAAACCAATAATAAATTTTATATGAATAATCAATTAGGTATCCATTGTTATATTTCAGGCAAAGTCAAAGGCGTGTGGTATCGGGCTTCAGCAAAAAAAGAAGCAGAACGAATTGGTATTACAGGTTGGGCAAAAAATCTGAATGATGGTCGGGTTGAGGTTATCGCATATGGTGATGCTGATCAACTGGATGTATTTTATGATTGGCTGAAAATCGGTCCACGTTTGGCTCATGTTGTTAACGGCGATGTAAAAGCGCGTATAAATGGCGCAGGTTTTGATCCGCTCATTGCCGCGGGGGCTAGCAAGATTGGACTTGATTTGCGCGCATCCATGCGCGCTTGGTTGTGATGATTGGTTAAAATGGATTTTCCTCATCACCAGATTGTCCCCATCGACAGGTAACTTCTTCTGCATGTGAAGTACTGTGTGCAAGCATGCGGTCAAAATACATTGACTCTAAGGCCAGTGATAATCCATGAACAAATTTGGCTATGTGGAAAGCCGCTTCATCCGACACATTATCTGGAAGTAATTCCTGTAGCGTGATTTTCATAACTTATTCTCCGACCTTGGTTTAGTTTTACCATCTATGATGGCTTTTTCATGTCGCATAACATGTACCAGGTGCATGCCATCAAAGGTGGTAGCCAAGTTATAGAAGAAATCAACAAGATGGTAAGCAATATCATCAGGTATTTCGGCTGGGATTAATTTTTTGTAATCAATGTTCATTCGTTTTCTCCTCGATTGGACTGGATGATTTGGTTTTTGATTGACGCCGTGCTTGTTGCCGCGCTTTATTTTTTTCTTTAGCTTCTTTTAAGCGATAAGAGTCACCTTCAATATTCACGATCTCGGAGTGATGTACGAGCCTATCCACAATCGAAACAACGCAAGTGGCATTAGGAAAAATTTCACGCCATTCGGTAAAGGCTTTATTCGTCGTGATGAAGGTTGATTTTTTTTCATAGCGCTGTGAAATGATTTCAAACAACAAATCCGCATGGCGGTTAGAATAAGAAAGGTAACCTACCTCATCGATCACCAACAGCGCGGGTTTGGCATAATATTGAATGCGGCGACGTAAGGCGCTATCGCTATCAATGGCGGCTAACTCATTGAGCATCGCCGCCGCTGTGGTAAATAATGCAGTAAACCCTTTTAAAACAGATTGATGGATGATATTACGCGCAATGGTGCTTTTGCCAACGCCATTTGGACCGCAAAGAATAGGATTCGTAGTCTCTTTGATAAAGTCCAATTGCATCCATTGCTCGATTACGCCTCGGTCACATTGTTTCGGCCAATTCCAATCAAATTCAGCCAGTATTTTAAAGTGTCCGATACGCGCTGAACGCAATCGGTTATGCAAGCTCTTAGCTGAACGATAAGCTTCTTCCCAGCACAGCAGTTGTTCGACCCAAGGCTCATGAGCGATGTCACTCCAGTGTTCCAGGAGTCCATGAAGCTTAAGCGCTTTGGCTCGTTGTAATAAAACATCAGGCAACATTCTATTTCTCCTCTGGTGTATCGGTTTGCTCAAAGGCGTAATCGCTTAACGAATGGGGTTTGACCACCAGTTCATTAACGTGCTTATTGAGGGAAAGCACTTTACTTGCCGTTGGTAATTGTGCTGACTCATCAAGTAAGCGTTGAATGCTTTGTCGCACGGCATTAGGATGTGGAACACCTCGCAGGAGTGCATCTGCCATGGCGTCTCCCAATACACTGGCACCATAATCATCGAGCAAATTAATCAATTGATTCGTCATGGCGCGTAGGGGATGCCCACGCTCGGCTGCCGCATTGAGAAAGTCACGCCCGCATTCAACAGCATGTGTCAGACGGTGTTGACCGCGATGTAGTCGGGCTTGCTTTTTACGTACGGTTAAGTCTGCAATATGGGCTTCAGATTCAATCTGCGCACCTTTATCAAAACTGCGTGTATGGCTGGCTACCACATTGACTCCATCTAAAATAGTTACTGTCTCCAAGGTCGCTTTGACCAACAGCGTTTTCCTCACTTGATTATGCGGAACTGAATAATCATTGAGGTCAAATCGAACGTAGGGTGTTTTACTCACACGAACCTCTTCTTTTTCATCACAAAGATAAGGATTGTCCGGTAATGAAATCAGTCTTGATTGCTCCTCCTGGAATACTGCGCGAACCGATTTTTCACGGTCTTCTGGGCAAGGCCTATCTTGTGCCTGTGTGCTGCACCAATCGTAGGCTTGACTGTTCAGATCGTCCAAAGAATGGTATTCACGTGCTGCAAAGAAATTATCGCGGACATAACGGATAGCACGCTCGACGCGTCCTTTTTCATTACCTCGGTAAACCGCTACAGGGCGTGGTTCAAAGCGATAATGCGCAGCAAAATCTAGCAGTTGCGGATTAAAACGGATAGCATCCCCCATGCGCTCTAACACAGCCGACTTCAAATTGTCGTACAGAATGACCCTAGGCACCCCGCCATAACTCAAAAAGGCCGCCTCATGTCCCCGTAAAAAATTTTCAGTACGTTGATTGAGGTAAAAGTGCAAAAAAATCTTTCTGGAATAACTCAAGACCATGACAAACGCCATCAAAGGTCTTTTTGCTTTACCTATCGTGATATAACCAAAATGGCCCCAATCGACTTGCGCTTGTTCCCCCGGCAACGTCCGAAGCCGCATATAAGCTTCAGCGGCTTTTCGTGGACGATAAAATGAAATCAAATGCCTAAAATGATCATGACTTCCAGGGTACCCCCGCTCAACAACCATGTGATAAAGTCGGCTGGCAGTTAAATCAGGAAAGCGTTGTAATGTTTCTGTGATAAAAGATAGATAGGGATCGATCATCGACTCCTGTACCAGGATGCTATGCTTCGATACCCCCGTTTCTGATAGGACACGCTTGACTGTGGTGTGATGTACGTTTAATTGGCGCGCAATCGTCCCAACACGCCATTTTTCAACGTGATGATAGCGCAAGATATTGGCTTTTAGATCGTCAGAGATCGTCATTTTTTACCCCCATAGTTATGGTTTTTGATTACGGAGGTCTCAAATAAGATGAGTTTATGGCTGACTGAGTCCGGTAATAGCGTAAAAATCCAGATCGTAACCACGAAGACACTGATTTTTTGCAAAAACAGCATCGAGTAACCCCAGTTTCTTGTTCCACATCAACTTCAACTGTCTTATTTTTGACCGAACCAAGTAGACCATCCGCGATGGGGGTAACGGAACCCTGATCCGTCACTTTTTGACGAAAGCGCTCTCGATAGCGTTTTTGACGGGCCGCGTGTTTATATTTTCCCCAAGGGGTATGTTGATAGCGTTTTTCTGCTTCTCGACAGGATTTAAGTCTGGCTTCTCTAGAGCAGGTATCACCACAGTAAATTTGCCCCCGATCACAATGAGAGCAGATAATCGATTGGGCATGACAAAGTGCACAATAATATAGGCGTGG
Organism: Legionellaceae bacterium; assembly: GCA_027326225.1. GTDB lineage: Bacteria > Pseudomonadota > Gammaproteobacteria > Legionellales > Legionellaceae > DAHWEW01. The sequence continues at coordinate 503 of DAHWEW010000221.1, read as the reverse complement.
ACTGTGTTTCATAAGCCATCTCTGCTATGAAACATGGACATTTGTTGGACATTTATGGGATAATTTACCCCCGGGGGCAAACTATTTTGTTATCGTGAGGACCGTCAAATCATCAACGATAACAGTGGGGTTTCATAGCCCCCCTTATTATATCTCGAATGGCTTTAAATTGATTATTTTGATTGTTATTTAAACTTAAAATGAAAGGTTATAACCTCTTGCTTGTTCGATGCCTGCGCCATCTTGTAGCCCTCTGTGCCAGCGACAGTGAGACAAAAATAGGGTAAAACGAACTATCATGAGGGTGGTAGGGAAATCGATAAAATGGTCTCAGACGTCAATCATGTTAAAGAGTTAAATTCAGACAAGTTGAGTAACAAAAGTAGCGTGGAGCACTCATTAGTTGATGGTGTTAAATCATTGGCTCCAGATCCTCAGGTTCAGGCTAATAAATCACCTAAACGTCATTTTACCAAAGCACATAAGCTGAAGGTTCTAACAGC
>DAHWEW010000220.1:0-4002 GCA_027326225.1 Legionellaceae bacterium | reverse complement strand
GGTTCCTGACACCCTATCAGAATATGCATTTGCGGGTTTGTTGCGTGGGCAGCGTACGCAATTAACCCGTTGTATTGGTAGTGAACTCCATGTACCGGCTAGCGCTGAAATTATTTTAGAGGGTTATTTGCAGCCAGGTATTGAAGCGCTCGAGGGACCGTTTGGCGATCATACAGGATATTATAATGAAGTGCAGTCATTTCCTGTGTTGACTGTCGAGCGAGTGACCCATCGCAACCAGCCGATTTATCATAGTACGTATACAGGACGACCACCAGATGAGCCAGCGATTTTAGGCGTTGCATTGAATGAAGTATTTATTCCTTTATTACAAAAGCAATTTCCTGAAATTGTTGATTTTTATTTGCCACCTGAAGGCTGTTCTTATCGCTTGGCCGTGGTGACGATTAAAAAACAATACCCTGGGCATGCTAAACGGGTCATGATGGCCGTGTGGTCTTTTTTAAGACAGTTTATGTATACCAAGTTTGTTATTGTGTGTGATGATGATATTGATGCGAGACATTGGCCTGACGTGGTTTGGGCAATGACGACGCGTATGGATCCTTTGCGTGATACCGTTATGGTCGATAATACGCCTATTGATTATCTGGATTTTGCTTCGCCTGTTTCGGGACTTGGGTCTAAAATGGGTATGGACGCTACGAATAAATGGCCAAGTGAAACCAGCCGGGAATGGGGTAAGACCATTACGATGGATCCGGATGTGTTGGCTAGAGTCAATGCTTATTGGCCTCAGCTTGGTATAGAATAATGACGATTCAAGAAACTCACGCATCGGTTGCTGAAGTGTTACCATTAACGGATACCATTTTGCAGTTGGTATTGGCACCTGAACGATTTATTGATTACCAGGCGGGGCAATATTTACAATTGCTCTATGGCGATATTGAAGCTTATTATTCTATTGCCAATGCACCATTGGGAACACGTAAATATGTATTGCATATTCGGCATAGTCGCGATAATCCCTCTGACAAACGGTTGCTCGATGAGATAAGACGAGGGGGGGTAATGACGCTTCGAGCCCCTTTTGGCGTATGTGATTTCCAGCATTTGGATCCGGTAAAACCGATTTTGTTTATTGCGGCAGGAACTGGATTTGCGCCTGTCAACGCCATGATCGAGCAATTATTGATGTTAGGTGATAGTCGTCGATTTGAGTTGGTTTGGAGTGCTCGCACACAAAGTGATCTATATCTTGATGAGAAAGTGAAACAATGGCAAAATCATGTACATCAATTTAAGTATGTGTCTTTGTTAACATCGTATCGTAAAAAAACACCGGCTGCAGTTGTCCTATCCCGTCATGCGCATGATCTGCATGATTGGCAAATCGTTATCAGTGGACCATTTGAAATGGTTTATCATACGCGCGATCAGTTAGTGGCTCAGGGTGTTTCTTTAGATAATTTATTTTCAGATGCATTTCAGTTTGAGTTTGAGAGCAAACAAGATGAATAAACATAAAACAATATTTTGGACGAATATTTATCCATGGATGGTTTGGTTGGTTGCGGCAGGTTTTTTCTTTTATAAGTATTTGGTTCAAGTCTCTCCCAGTGTGATGACGCAGGATTTGATGCGTACCTTTCAGGTGAATGGTGCAGGGTTAGGTAATTTATCGGCATTTTATTTTTATGCTTATTTGTGCATGCAAATTCCAGTAGGAATGATGTTGGATAAATACAGCCCGAGATTGCTGACAACAGCGGCCATCATGGTTTGTAGTCTCAGTACATTCATTTTTTCACAAATGAGTTCGTTAGGGTGGGCTTGTGTGACTCGCGCGTTAATGGGGGCTGGAGCTGCGTTTGCAGCTGTGTCATGTTTTAAATTAGCAGCTGTTTGGTTTTCACCAAAGCGATTTGCGCTAGTATCGGGTTTGTTTATGACCGCTGCGATGATGGGTGCTATTGGTGGACAAATGCCTTTATCAGTTTTAGTGCAGCACGTCGGGTGGCGCTTAGCACTTGAGGTTGTGGGGGGGCTGGGTATCATTCTGGGTATCATTTATTTTATCGTAGTCAGAGATAAGGCTTCTCCTTCTGCTGCTGCTCATGCTCATAGTCTTGCTCATCCGGCTGCATCAAAATCGTTGCTCTATATTTTGAAAAATAAACAAGCGTGGTTGTTATCGTTTTATAGTGGCTTGGCGTTTGCGCCAGTTTCTGTATTTGGTGGCTTGTGGGGCGTACCTTTTCTTGAAACTGCTCACGAATTGTCACAAACGGAAGCTGCACTCGCGACCTCTTCGATTTTTATTGGGTTTGCAATGGGCGCACCTTTTTTAGGTTGGTTATCCGATTATATGGGAAAACGTAAGCCTATTCTGTTTCTTGGTACTTCGTTGGCTTTAGTTTGTCTTACGAGTGTCTTGTATTTGTCATCATTACCATTGGTTTTGATCATGGTTTTGCTAGGAAGTTTTGGGTTTGGAGCGAGTGGTTTTTTTACCAGTTTTGCGATGATTCGTGAATTATTCCCAGTGGCTTTGGTGGCCACAGTACTTGGAATTATGAATACGTTTGATTCTGTATGTGAAGCTTTATTTGAACCTTTTGTAGGGGCGCTTCTCGACATGACTTGGACGGGTGCAATGCTGAAGGAGATTCATCAATTTTCTTTACATGGGTATCATGTGGCATTATTGGTATTGCCACTCTCATTGATATTGGCTCTGGTGACATTAATTTTTGTTAAAGAAACGTATTGTCGAACATTTGAAGATCATTCTTTTTCTTAAATCTTTTTTTAGAATAGGGGTAACTGCTCACCTTTCCGCTCCCTAACGGTCGCGGCTCAGATTTCTTTGAACTAACAAATTTCAGAAGAAACCGAGCCGCGACCGTTAGGGAGCGGAAAGGTGAGCAGTTACGAATAGGGTTTGTTGACAATTGGCTCTAATACACGGAGAGTAAAAATGGACACGTTATATCAAGTATTAGCACTCATAGGTGCAGCGCTTATCGTTTGGATTACCTATCGCGCTATCAAAGGACGACCTGAACAATTTAGTCGAGAGAATCTAAGCAAGAGTTTTTTTAGCTTAGGGGTCTTGGCTATTATTTTAATTATGTTTGTGGCGTTGTTAGTGCTTATGGTGCGGCAAGGGTGAATCGTTAACGCCATGTTCGACTTTTTACGGAACATACGGGCACAGACCTGCTGGCCTTATTTAGGCCCCTATCGATATAGGTATAGATGTGTTAAAATTCACACCATTTATACTTATCCTAAATAAGTGAACTCATGTCTAGTGATTATTCGCAATTTGAACTTCGCAAAAAAGATCATATAGAGCTTGCACTCATGCCAGATAATCAAGCGGATGAAAGCAATTTTTTTGATCAGTTTACCTTGGTTCATGAGGCTTTACCCGACTTTGATTTTGATGATATTTCTATTCAAAGTCGACGTTTTGGGGGTGCTGTAGAAAAACCATTTATTGTGAGCTCTATGACGGCTGGTCATGAACAATCAGTCGATATCAATCGACATCTTGTCGCAGCTTGTGAACAAATGGGATGGGCGATGGGTGTAGGATCTCAGCGACGTGAATTAACTGATCGTGAAGCAGCTCGTGAATGGCAGACCATCCGCCGTGATTATTCGCGCGTGAGTTTGTTGGGTAATTTAGGAATTGCGCAACTGATTACAACGCCAGTTGTTGATATTCAGCGTTTAACCGATGCTTTGCAGGCAGAAGCGTTAATTATTCACTGTAATCCACTACAAGAATGCATTCAACCAGAAGGAACACCTCAATTTAAAGGCTGTTGGTCTGCACTTGAGCTATTGGTCAAAACACTACCTCTTCCGGTGGTTGTTAAAGAAACGGGTTGTGGTTTTTCTGTATCAACACTTAAAAGACTGAATGATATTGGTGTTGCTGCGGTCGATGTGAGCGGTCTTGGTGGAACCCATTGGGGTCGAATCGAAGGACATCGCGCGATAGGCAATTCAGTGCGGCAACAGGCG
>DAHWEW010000021.1:0-13265 GCA_027326225.1 Legionellaceae bacterium | reverse complement strand
GGGCTCGGGCTCGTATTAGATAGCTGCTTGTCCGAACTTTCAGTAAATCAATGACGTTTAAATTTTTTTTCAATAACAAGGGTTACTGACGCAAATTTATCCTATAATTTAGGCAAACTAATTAAATTAGAGGCAATACCATGTTTGGGGATACTTATCCGCACTTAAAAGCTAAATATAATGTTGATAATTTTGAAATCATTGCGGCGGCCATTGATACCCATTTCAGTGATATTTTCAAATTAGACGCGCTAGAGAGTGCTGCGACGTCAGGAGGCGCGCCTGGAAGTTATATGGCGTTTTTTGATGCCTGCATGACTAGGTTAAATGGGTTATATACCGTAGATGAAGTGGTGAACGCCCTTCATCTTTGTTTGCAAAAGGATGAGTCCATTCGAAACCAATTTTTAAATCAACTCATTTTTGTGCCAAATGTTGGCAATAAACCCTCAAAACAAATTGGATTTATAGAAAAGATGGCCACTGATAGTCTCAATATGGCAGAGCCTGTGAGTTATATTGATATGATTCGTGCTGTGAATGGATTAAAACACCACAAGAAATCTGTTTCATCCTTATCCACAGCATTTCCATCTGTTTCCGTGGTTCATCTTCATGATTTGTCTATGTTAGATGTTAATCAATTGAAAAGAGAAAATCAGGCTTTGTTCGTGAATTTCAACCGTGATTTAAAAGGCGCCCCTAAGTGGGGTGTGATTGATCTAAGAAACAAAGCAAACCTTACGGCGTATTGTGAAACACCGTTGACTGAATCAGAAAAGGCCCTGCTTGAAAAAAACCTGGGCGTTCAGATGGGCGAGTTTATCGGTGCTGGCGCAAATAGTTTACCTTCCACGGGATATACCGCACTTGCTTGGTTAGATAATAACATCACCCATGCTTGGAACTTTAATATTGACGGCGATTTTTCAGCATTGATGCAGGCATATGCCTTTGCAGAGTTTGGTGGAGATGTTCCGGGAATGAGCTATAGCATACACCCTCATGAAATAAACCAATTTTGTACGCCTGCTTTTCGAAATATTGCAAATCAAGCGTTTTTGGATATGGGGGGGCGCGGGATTGAATCGAATGTATTTTCTGGTGGACGGCCTCTCACATTTATTTCATATGCCGCCGTATTAGGTCAGTGCGGAGACAGTCGTTTTAGACCGGGTGATATTGGTGCAGTGATTAACATATTCGAGTCAAAGGGCTTGAAAACACATGACCAAGTCAAACCATTCTTCCGTAAATCAGCAAGTACTTCTCCGCCGGGATTTTCAAGAACCTTATCGGTACATATACCTAAACTTCTCATCGAAGATGAGGATGGTAGTTCTATGTTTTTAAAAATACCAGATATTCTCGATATAGATAGGATTAATGACACTCATGTCAAAAATTGTCGAGAAACAAATACGTCTAGTGATTGGTTAAGGGGCTTACCCACCACTGTACCAAGAGCAGGAACGAAAGCAGAATATTTAGCTGCAATCATGGTGATGACCTTAGTGCGTTGTAAAGCAAAAAAAAGGATCTTAAAAATTGATCTTCCCGAAAAGTATCAACTAAATCGGGAGGAGCAAGCATTTGTGGTCGCAACGCTCAGTGAAAATGCTTATGTCTCAGAATTTGAGTGCAATCATAATCTGTCCCTTGAATGGGTGCATACAGAGCTTACTCCCATTCTGGCTCGAAATCGTTGGCTTGCTGCGAGTGGTTATCGCCCACCGATGATCGATGATTATTGGAAACAAGCCGCGAAGTATTGGTTGTTGCATTTAAACAACACACCCCAAGTGTTGTTGCCAAAAGAAGAAAACGCACTCTTCAAACGCTGCGTTGCAGAAATGGGGATGATGGGTTTAGAGTCTGTTTTGGCTTTTTTACGAGATGAGACAGAGCGCGAACTGATTGAGCGAGTTTATGGTCGCAATTTGCCGCCTTTTTTTGCGGCATGTCCTTCGAAGGATATCAAGCCCTATTTGACGGCTTTAATCACGCATTTACGAGAAGATGCTTATTTCCCGTTTAGTGAATTGGGGATTTCATATCAACCTGGCAATGATGAAGCGTTTATTGAGTTGTTAGGTCAAATCAACAAATTGGAGCGATTTGAAAAAATCACTTTAACGGATTGTTTGGTGAACAAAGCGGCTTTTGGGGAATTTTTAAACAAGTTAACCCGTCAGGCACACGCGAAGAAGTGGGTTGGTTTGATAGTGATTCCTGAGTTAGAAGACAAGAACAATACGTCAGAGGATATTCGCGTATTACGAGCGATGTATGCGCAATTAAACAATGTGATTTTGAAGAATCGTCATTTGATTTTAGCGAATGCGTTGATTAAGCGTATCAAAGAGACGAGTGATTTTTCTGAAGATGTGCTTCTTCCTGAAGAAGAGGCGGTGGTAGGAGACGAAGAAGAAGCCATTGGTGCGGAGGGATTGGAAGGTGCAGTCCAGAATGCGCTGACGAGGTTAGGGGATGCGACTTACCCTTTAAAGCGCGGGGGCGTTGTTCAATTACAGTTACAACAACAGCAACAAATCGAGCAAGTCCGTCAAATCCAGCAGCATCAGCAAAAAGTTCGGGCGCAAGTTTTGGAAGAAGCCATCACGGAGCAGTTGGTTAACTTCACCAACATCGACAAAGTGATGGGCAAGTATTTTACTGCGTATTGTAAAGAAAATCGGCTTTATGAAAGTGGTGCGTTGTTAAAGCAGGGCACTGACAGTGAGTTACAAGGGTTTTTCCGGACTTGGGTGAATGCCAACGTAGGGGTGAATGCGCGTCACGTGATTCATGATATGACGCTTGATGCGGCGAAGATGTTATTACGCAAACATCGCATGTTGCCATCTGGTTTAAACCCTGAGAACTTGCCCAAAGGATTTTATACGCAGCGCTCTAAAGATGGCCATTTGATTTTGTGCTACAGCGCGGAATTAGGTTATCTCATCCCACCGAACCCGTTTACGCTGGATTTAGACACACGCATTCCTGAGGCGGAGTTATGGGAAGGGGACTTTCGGCAATTTGACATTGAACGATATATGGGTGGTGTGAGGCCGCTTGAGGAAGAAGATTGGCAATACATGCAATTATTTACGTTCATGCAACCGGCGAAAGACTATAAGAGTGATTACGACAGATTTTGTCAACAGAATCCGCGGATTGTAGCGCTTAAAGGATTTAGAGGACAAGAAAGAAAAATCACGACGCATTGGCTGACTTTTTTACAAGCTTGGCAATATGGTGGTGTAGACGGGGTGAGTGATTTTTTGGCGCGTCCTGAGTCAGCGCTTACCTTACCGATTGCAACCATTCAAGAGATTTTACTGAAGCATCAAACGCCTGCTTTGCAAGATTGGGCTAGCCAATATAGTTTGTCGTTGCATGAAGATTATTTGCGGGCATTGGGTCAGGTGTATTACCGCAATGGTGATGAAGGGGTGAGTGTTTTACTGGCTAAGCTTCGTCAAATTTCAGATAACTTAGGCGATGATTTTTATGTGCATTTTGCCCAGTATGTATTAAAGAACAGTCGTAATTTCAACTGTTTCATGAGTGAGACTTTTTTCACTGCTATGGATGACATGATAGCCAAGCTAAGGCCCGCGCAGGCTGCTGCCAATAAACAAGCGTGGCAAGTGGTGATGAGTAAACACATGGCTGCGATTGGTTGGGAGAGCATAGAAAAGCTATGGATGGGGTTTGATCATTTTGTGTCTGAACTCACGCAAATGGGCTTAGAGCTTGAAGGAAATGAGTTTGATGATGTTAATCCTGAGCATATGCTGGTAGCGATGGATAGGATTTTAGACAGCTTAAGGATGATTCCTCAGTTTGAGGGCCAGCAAGCCTTTCTGCAACACTTAGCTCATATGGATAAGACCCATGGTGGTGTTCATTATGCGCTACAGCATGAAGGATTTAAGTACTTTAATTCGGAATTAGAGTTACATGATTTTGTGGGAGATGAGACTTACGCACCTGATTTATTAGCGCTTTATCAATGGCGCGGGGATGATGCGTCATTGAAGATGAAGCGCGCGCTTGCGTCAAAGGCACGGTTTAGCCATGCGACCTATCTGCTTTTATCAGAGCAATTGGGCAATGAAGAGATGAGTTCTCGGCATTTATTGATGTGGTTTTTACACATGCAATACCCATCGACAGATATTGAAGGGATATGGCACAAAGTAGCGGGGATATCGGCAAGGACACAAGAGCTGATAGCGAGACACATGCATCGAGTGGTGTATGAGCATGGTCATCCTTATGTGTCGGTTCATTTAGAAGCGATGGTGGATTTTGATGCGTATTTAACGGTGCGAGGCGCGCTGGATATTGCGACATTATTGGATAGATATCCGCATGGTACGTTGCTTGAGGCGTTGAGTATTTTATGGCAAAGCAAACGGTTTAGCGATGCAAACGTGGATGGGTTGTTGAAGTTGTTTGAAGCGCCGAGAGCGAAAGAGGCCAATTATCCTGAGCATCTGTATCGTGAAGGGTATAAATTAGCGATTTTGTTTGGGATGAATGGGGATGGTTTGAATGCGTTTTATCAAGCGACGAAGGGCATTTTGCCGGTGGTTCAAAATGAATTACGTAAACTGATTGTTCAATTGTTATCGGTGGATTACAACCCAGCTACGTCGAATGTGCAGGCTTTGATTGAGCCTGATAATTGGGCTAGATTGTTGACGTGTATTGAGGAGATGAAGGCGCATCCTGCGAATACGTCTGAAGCGCGAGTGGCTTATATCGATAGATTGACTGCCAAAGGGATAGTCTTTAAGTATTCGAAACATGGGGATTTTCGCGCTTTAAAAGATAAGACGGAAGATGTGATTGAGGGTTTGGGCTTTTTTGTTGATCATGAAGACAGGTTATGGGAATTTTTACATGCGCATATTGCGGTTCCTGTAGAAGGAGATGCGAATGACGCGGTAAAACCCATCATCCGATTTTTGAAAGTGTTGCAATTGAATCGGACCTATTTGAATGAAATTGAGCCGTTATTGGCGTCTTTAGAAAAGACTGGCCCGGGATTATATTGGAGTGCGAGTTATTTTTATGGGTTATTGCGTGCGCTACAACCAGAAGATGACAAGACCTCTTTTCCAATTTCGCTGTTAAAGATTGTGTTGCAAGAAGGGTTGGTTGGTGCGAAGGCGCTAGATGGTGTTGAGAAAGAGTTTCCCAAAGAGTTGAGTGAATCGTTACAGCGGATATTAAAGGGCACGGCATTTAGCCGGGTTGAGCAAGCGATGTTGTGCCAAATTGCTTTACGAGAATTTGATTGGCAAGGCAGTAGTTTGTTATTGAACAAAATCATGACGACTTTGGGTTCTGATGGATTTACCGCAGGTCGTGGTCATGCTTTAGATATTTTATCGAAATGTAAGAATGTGCATGAGTTAGAGAAGCAATTTGACAATTGTTGTTGGCTGTTGCAGTCCAAATCAGCGAATGTATCGGTTTCTTCTTGTTGGAGTAAGACATCTGCATTGTGGTTGAAGGCACTCAGCATGCGTGAGAGTGAGATGTCATTGTTTGAAAGGATTCAATCAGATGAGCTTTCGCATGATGCAGAAAAGCAAGGACTTATTTTACATATCATTGCGTGGAGTAGCTTGTCTCCTGGATTGAGGGACATGGAATCGTATGAATATGAGTTGAGTAAAAAGGCTCCGAAATTGGTGTCACGCTTGAGTGCGATGGATGTTTCGGATTTGACGTTATTGGCGGCTTGTTATCCTGGAGAACCGTCTCCTCGTGCGGATGATTTGGTGAGGATGATTAAGCAGAAGAAAGTGGATGAGACAGTCAGTTGGTCTGAGCTTATCGATGTTTATATGCGTCATCCCTATCCTGAACCTCGAGCTGATTATGGTCAGATTGCCTTGACGAGAGATGCGGACTTGCAACGGATGATTGCGGAAACGCAAGTGAGCCGTGGAAGCGCGCGCACGGTGGTGAGTGCTAAGCAAGCGGCGGAGTTGACGCTTATTTTTGCATACTTAAAACGATTAGAAAGTGGGGAAGTGAAGATAGGGGGCGAGCGACCCATTTCTGATATGAGTCGTGATGATTTGGCGACTGTATTTAGGGAATTATCAGGCGCGTCTAGGAAGCAGCCTGAAAATTATTTGATACGCGCACAAATTTGGGCGGTATTGTTTGAAGTTTTGGGACGAACCACCCGGAAATATCCGCATTTGGCGCAACAATTTGCGTTGATTGCGAATGATGTGTGCTTAGAAGCGAATTCACGCGTCTTGCAATTAGCAACCGGTGAGGGCAAGAGCCATTATGTTGCAATGAGGGCGGCACGCCATGCGGGGATGGGTAAGGTGGTTGATGTGTGTACGGCCAAGAGGACGTTGGCTGAACGAGATTTGGCAGATTATCAGGGATTTTTTGATTACTTGCATTTGACGACGTCTTATATTCATCCGAAATCATCACGTGAGTCTTATGTAGAGAGTCAAATTCATTATTCGACCACAGGTGATTTATCGCTCTTTTTAGATGATCAAAGCTATAACGGCCAGCCGATTGAAATTCCACGTGAGGAGCGGGTTGCGTTATTTGATGAGTTTGACTTTATTCGTGATGATGAGGGTCGTAAAACGCAATACAACTATGCGAGACCGACGGGAAAGACTCCGAAACAAATGACGTGGTTTTACCAAGTGGTGAATGATTTTTACAACAAGAGTAAGGCCGATGGGGTCATTGATAACAGCTTACCCCGACCGCTGACTAAGCAAGTTTTGAAGCTGTTTGCTGAGAGGCTTTTACATGAAGTGGGTGATAATGAAGAAAAGCAAAGCATTGTGGCGGGTTTGATTCGCGATCCATTGCAATTGGTACAATGTTTGCAATCGGCGCATGAAGCGCATGAATTAACGCGCGGGATTGGGTTTACGGTTCGAGAAGAAGAGATTCATGTGGGAGAAGAATCTTATCCGATGAGAGAAGTCATTCCCTTGTCGACTGATAATCAAAAGATGGTGGGTTCAACGTTTAGTGCAGGCGTTCATCAATTGTTGGCGGTTCGTTTGAATAAAGAAGCGAAAGAGAAAGGAGAGCCACAGAATTTCCATATTCATCCAGAAAGTCACATCATCAGCTCGCAAATTGCAGCGCAACGGATGCATGAGTTATGGAGCAGTTGGGAAGGGTTTTCAGGCACGATTTCTCCGGCTCAAGCAGAAATGCTGCATGATGAAGTGGGTACGGAGGTGTTGCATGTCCCGACGAATCGTCGAGATTTGCGTCTTTGGCACAAACCGCTGTTTTATGGCAAGGATGGCGTGAAGACAGATGTTGAGAAACGCTTAGATGCGATTGTGAAGCAAATCAGGACTTGTCTTGAAAAGAAACAATCTATTTTATTTTCCTGTAAAAACGATAAGCAAGTACAAGAGTTAGAAGAGCAATTAAAGAAACGCTTGACGTCAGATGAGTTAAAGCAATTTATCTTTTACACCAATGAAGAACAACGAGGTGCGTCAGAGGTTTTAAGCGACAAGCAGGAGATGGAAGAGTGGCATGGTGGTCGAAAGCAAAAAGGGATTGTTCTGGTGGCCTCTGGATTTGGTCGGGGAGATAACGTAGGCGTTGAAGCGGTGTTTTTATTGAATGTGAATGACACCAATGATTTGTTGCAAAAAGGGGGTCGTACGGCTCGAAATGGGGAAGAAGGCGAGGTTTTCCAATTTTATCTCAGCGAAGAGCTGAGGGTGGAAGAGGGCTATCTGTTAGATGTATTAGCAGCATCAGAGCAAGATGTGAACATGGGTACCATTCGAGGTGAACTCACTAAAGTCCAAGAAGAAGGGGATAGTGGGTTATTTCGACGAGTGATGTTACTGAGGGAATATGTTTTTAATTTACAAAATGCAGCGAATCAAGGATATCACCATGCTGTTGCTGAACTGTCTTCTTGGGGTATGCGGTTATTAGGGAGTGTGCCCGATCCAACGCTACGCCAAGAGCTGACCTTATTTTTTAGCAATCAACATCGACGCCTGGAGAAACAATGGGTACGGATTTCGAGTGATGCAAAGACTGGGGTTCAAGAGAAGATTGCGGTGATTAAACAAGCTATTATGGCTGAAGCACAGCAATTTGTGGGTCGCTATGCGAACGGTATTGGTCAGGATGAAGGAGCGGTTCCAGCGTTTAGATTTGCGCCCATGGGTGAGAGTCGCATTAAGCTGGTGGTCCTTGATAAACCAAAACCCACCAAACGAGACAAAGCCATTGCGTCTATTTGTAGTGTGTTGACACGCTTGTCTGATTTGCAGCTCAAAGATCCGCGAATAGCAGAAGTGCCTAGATTTCTTTCCGTGTTAGCGGGAGATGTGACACTAGAAGAAGATGGTGCAAGAATAGATAACGCAAATGAACGCTTACAAAAATTTGCAGGCAAAATAGCCAAATGCCATTCTATGAAAGAATTTATGGATAGATTAGAAGTGTATTGTGAGCAGGCACTTCATCCTTCCGAAGCATGGGAAGAGGTGTCAACATCTGCTGAGGAAGAGATTGAGCCTTCTCATCTTTTAAAGCAAACGATGGGCGTACTTCGTACAGAAACAGCAGGGGCAATGGATACGCTATTACCTCCTCTACAGACTCAAATCGTTCATACATTGTGTGCATCTAACTTGTTATCAGTGGAAGATAGAGTCAGGCAAGCATTGCCCATCATTCAACATTTAGGAAAGTTTTCACCCAATGAACAGCGTCAATGGGGAAGTGAATATATAGAACAATTGAGTCAAATTGTGCATGAAACTCCCCTTGAATTGTTGGTGGCTCGTTTAGAAAAAAGTAAGCCCATGAGTTACTCACATTTTAATCGATTGTGGCTATTGGGAAGACATGCATCCAGCAATGCAGCTGAATTGGGTGAGGTATTGGCCTTATTGTGTGATGTGACAGCACCTGGACCTGATAGAAGACTACGCATGTTAACGGAATGGGAAGCCTTAGCAGGTCATTTAAATCCTAAGGAAGCTCATGACTTTTTGGTCTCATATTGTCAAGTGATGAAAGGGTTTGAAGAAGGACGAGATTGGGATGGGTTTGAGAACTTGATTCAGAAAACACATGAGTGGTGGAATAAAGGCGGAGCTCATTCTTACCAGAAAGACTTGTTGGCAATTTGGCAGAAATTGGCCCACACATATCAAACAATAAAAAAGAAAAACCAGGAACAATTCAATTCATTCGTCAAATGGACTACCGAGCAGCATGGTAAAGAGTGGTTCCAAGTCTTGGATAAGAGTTTGGTGTTACCCATGGACTTATTATGCGCGCATCATCATCAACTGGGGATATTGTGGCATGCTATTGATAACAACAGTGATATAAAGAAAGCGGCAAAATTTGAGGAATTCACGGAGTGTCTTAATGGGTTGATTACGTTTGACGATGCGATGAATTTGCTGGGTAAATCGCTTGCATCAAAACTCAGATCCAAATTAGAGGGATTAGAGGGTGGGCAGTTTATGCGCATGCTGTTGGTGATTCAAGAGCATAAAAACCTTTTGGTTGCCCAGCCCAATGTCTTATTGGCTATCATGAATCACATGAGTGATCCCAATATTAGCTTGCCTTGTATAGATGGTTTGAATCATGTGTTATTGCAGATTGCAAGTTTTGCCGAACGTCACCCAGATAAATCTATCACTCATTTATTAGAGGGTGTTGAACGGTTTAAAAACGATGAGGCTGGCTTGTCAATTTTGCAAGCGTTTTATAGCAAAAATAATGAGCATCTTGAGGAGCCTTTATTTGATCAATCTGTTGAATACTTAAAACGATATGCTGATGAGGATGCTCGTTCTGATGCCATTGATGTGATAGAGATGTTTTATGATGCTGTAGAAAAAAGTGCAAATCACCCTCAAGCTATGATGGCACTTCCTTCGGTTCGTCGCCTGTTTGAGTTTGAAGATAGAACAGAAAAAACACGCAACCAGCGCATCTTTTTGATGCATCTATTGAATGAACATACCTTGGAAACCCTTGATAATCCTGGTGATTATGAATGGAAGGTTGAAATGAATGATGATGTGTTAAAACTTGGATTTAAGCACTATCTTGATAACACACAACATATCTTAGATAAATCAGTTGGTGTAGCGGAAAAAGTTCCGGATTTAACCTCTGTGCAACAGCATGCTTTATTGCATTTAACAGATGAATTAAAACTGATTGGTCAGGGTCAGTTTACCAAGAGTCCTGTGATGAATTTTGCCGCTGATTTATATAAGATCGCGAGTTCTTATCAAGCGAGTTGGTTTAAATCTCAGGAACGCCAAGACCAGTCAAAAGAGTTGCAAGAGAAAATCCGTTTGATCTTGATGAATAAAGGGAACAATCACTATGAGGCTGTGTTGCAAGCGATTCATCAAGCCAAGCTTATAGCAATGGCAAGTGATCTCGAACAAAATAAAGAACGGATATTTAAACTCAATCGTACAGGAAGTCGATATTTTAATACGTTAAATCAAATGCATGATATGGTTTTACGCCATTGGACTAAGGATTTAGGGGCATTACAAAGTTTGCAACTGTATCAAACGTTTCATCACCAACAGTTTAAGGATCTCAGTGTTGCTATGTTGGCTGAGTTAAAGATGTATCGCCAAGAAGTTGAAGAGCGCGCCGATTATGTGAAAGATAGTAGCTTTTTGAAAGGTTGGGACAGTTTCTTTGGTAAGGGTCCTGATTTGAGAGAAAAAATTGTGAAACTCGATGATCTGATGCGAGCATTAGTTAATAAAGGAGCGGACACGTTCAATGCGCATGAAATCAGTGAACTTGTCAAGGCTCTGCAGATTGCAGTGCCTAAGTTACCGGGTTATCTGGTGACTTTGTCCAATGAATTATTGGCCAGAGGCGAGGCATTTGTTTCTCACCTAGAGGAACATGGGGATGTGGTTCGAACTGGTAAAAGGATGATAGGTGAATAGGGATATTCATCATAGAAATACGTGAGCGGAGCGTTTCGGTAACGCAAATGCAAACGGTAACGTTCACAAAATAGTTAATTTTTTTTCATGCGTAGGTCCTGTATGGTATCCAGGGATCTCTTGGATGATGTGGACAAGCCGCGTATAGTATCAATTGGCCCTCATTTTTCAATGTCCCATGTTTAAATATTCACTGTTTTATTTTATAACCACATGCGTTTTATTCTACTTGCTTGTTTTGCAAATAATCTATATTTGGCCGTTTACCATTGATGATATGTATATCACTCTGCGTTACGCCAAGCATTGGGGCGAAGGGATAGGATTACTTTGGAATCCAGGAGCACCTCCAGTAGAAGGGTATTCCAATTTTAGTTTTGTCTGGTTTGGGCGAATCGCTCAAATGTTGGGATATGATCCGGTTTTGGTACTCAAAGGGGCAGGTGTGGTGGGTTTATTTGCTTCCTGTGTTGCTGTCTTTCTCCTGTCTCGTGTCTGGTTTTTAACGTCAATTGCTCTTATCCCAAGCCTTTGGCTATTAGCGTATAAAGGCCAAATCATATGGAGTGTGAGTGGTTTAGAGACCACTGTTTATGAGGCGTTGATTTGTTTTTCTGTCTTTTTTATTTATCAAGGTTTAGGGTATGGTCTTTATCCTAAAAAAAGAGGCGGGTATCGAGCATTCTCTTTTTTCTTGTCAGGATTGTGTCTTTCAGTGGCTGGGATGACGCGACCAGAGGCGCCGGCGCTCATGGCCTTATTTTTCATAATTTTACTGATTAGCCCAGCTCGTTTGAAGCAAACATCAGAAATGCACTCCGCCCAAACAAAGCCACATCCGCCCCGTGAGCATTTTCGCCTCAGGTCTCTGGAGACGGGAATATGGCAGAAGGTCTTGGCGAGATTCAAGCCTAAGTTTTCTATAGAAGATCTACGATTTAGACAATGTCTCATGGTATTTTGTTTAACCATACTTTTATGTTTTGTTCCCTATTTTTTATGGCGTTGGCACTACTTTGGACATCTTTTACCCAATACGGTGTATTGTAAAGGTTTGATTGGAAACTATTTTGAGCTAGATAAGCGTTATTTTTACTTCATTTGGCCGTTTGTTCTTCTTGTCTTGCCGCTTTTTTGGTTCCAGCGTGATGCTCGACATGAGTTTTTATGGTTACCTAGTCTCTTGTACGCAATTTTGCTCATCAAAGCAGATCCCATTGTGGCTTTTGATAATCGATTGTTTCTTCCTGTCTTTGCATTATTTTTGCCTTATGCTTTGCAAGGGATCAGTTTTTTGGTGGATGCTTTGTTTCGAATTGAGAAAGGGTCGCTAAGGCTCATTTCTCTTTATCTGGCCAGTTTTTTGGTGGTTTTGTTTTTCATTCCTATGCTGAGTTTGGCTCAATACCGACAATTTTCTAAGCTGCCTGTGAGTGGAGAGCATCTTAGACAACAAGTGGTTACCTGGCTTTATCAGCACGTGACTCCCGGTAAAACAATTGTGCTTGCTGACAGTGGTTATATTCCTTACTACAGTTCTTACCCTTTCATCGACTCTTACTGCTTGAATAATGCTGATATGACACAAGGAGATCTACTTACAATGTATCAACGTTTGTGTGAGCGAATACTTCAAATTCATCCCGATGTGGTGATTTTGACGGCGTTGATTGATGAGGGGAAAGTGACTTACACACCAGCAGATATTTGTTTGGCACAAAAATTAAATCAAAACAACCAATACTGCTTTATGGAAAGTTTTAGAACAGAAGGAGAAAATTCTTTCTATCGTTATGAAATTTTTCAGGGCAAGATCGTCTAAATCATGGCTGACGCCATAATTCAGACGATTTGTTTACTGTAAGGATCGACAAACCCAGATAGAAATGATCAAATGTTTCCTTTTCACAAAGGAACATCATGCAAGCGGACTTGTTATCACATTTCAAAACACTCGAAGATCCTCGAATTGACAGAACTAAGCGCTATCCGTTGATTGAGATTCTTTTTTTAATTATTAGTGCCACCATTTCTGGGTGTGAAGGCTGGAAGTCCATTAGAGACTTCGGTTTACTTAAGCTCGAGTGGTTGAGGCAGTTTCTACCGTATGAGAATGGTATACCTGTTGATGATACGATAGCTCGAGTCATGAGAAAACTGAATACTAAACAGTTTGCCAATTGCTTTACACGCTGGATCCAAGCAGTAACAAAAGTAACAGATGGTGATGTTATTGCCATTGATGGAAAAACATTG
>DAHWEW010000219.1:0-4081 GCA_027326225.1 Legionellaceae bacterium | reverse complement strand
CCCTTAGCTAAGGGCCAACGTGCTTGTACTTTTATGGACAGAGTTGAATCTCTTTGTCCCTTCATCAGATGCAAGCAGCCTGCGTAAGCTACCATTGCACCGTTATCAGTGCAAAATTCTTGTTTTGGAAAAAAAACACCCCCTCCCTCTTCCATCATCAATTGATTGAGTGCTTTCTGTAAGGCAAGATTTGCACCCACGCCACCAGCAACCACTAATCGTCGTTCTCCTGTTTGTTTGATTGCACGCCTACATTTGATCACCAAAGTGTCAACGATAGCGTCTTGAAAAGAACGAGCGATGACTTTACGAGCAAGAGAGTCTTGTTGACTTTGATTCCAGGCCATGAGGGCATGAGTTTTCAGACCACTAAAACTAAAATCAAGACCTGGTCTATCAGTCATTGGACGAGGAAAAAGAGAGACATGCTTCAGGAGGTCTTCTTCACAGTGATCAGCCAAATTTGCAAGTTTAGCGCCACCAGGATATGGTAGGCCCATTAATTTTGCAGTTTTATCAAATGCCTCCCCCACAGCATCATCTAAAGTATCACCCAGTAAATGATACTGACCTAACGATTCGGCCAATATGAGCTCGGTATGCCCCCCTGAAACCAACAAAGCGATAAAAGGAAAATCTAACTGTGGTGTACCCAATTTTGCAGCCAATATATGAGCTTCCAGATGATGAACGGCTATTGCCTCAATATTCAGTGCAAAAGCTAGGCTCTTTGCAAAAGAAGCTCCTGTCAATAAGGCTCCTATCAATCCAGGGCCTGAGGTATAGGCAATAGCATCCAATTCTGATTTGCTCATCTTTGCTTCACGTAAAGCATCATCTACCAAAGCAATTAAATATTTCACATGGTCTCTTGAAGCAAGCTCCGGAACAACGCCACCATATTGCTGATGAAGAAGCACTTGTGAATTTAATTGATGTGCAAGTAGGCCCTCTGTATCATCATAAATGGCAATACCTGTTTCATCGCAAGAAGACTCTATACCCAAAACTCGCATTTTTTATCCAAATGTGTTAAATTATACTGATACTGCATGTTATATTATCTATCCAGCATGACAGCACAAAAGAGGGTATTATACCTCATAATGATCATGATTTAAGATTGCTTTTAAAGCATCCTAAAAGAATTATGCTCATGGGCTTGACGATTAGTCTAAGTAACACTAAAATTGCGAGCTTTAAGTAATCTAATATATCAGAGGACAGTCACATGCCTACCGTTCGCGTGAAAGAAGGCGAAAATCCAGAATATGCGTTGCGTCGTTTCAAACGCTCTTGTGAAAAAGCAGGAGTACTTACTGAGTTACGTCGTCGAGAGTTTTATGAAAAACCAACTGCCGAGCGTAAACGCAAGCAAGCGGCTGCAGTGAAACGTCATCTAAAGAAACTGTCTCGTGATAATTCAACTGGACATTCTGCCAAGCGTCGTCGAAAATAAGCATGTCAATCAAAGAGCAAATCAATCACGATCTCAAAAATGCTATGCGTGCTCAAGATAAGCAAACGCTGAGTGCGCTACGTTTGATTACAGCAGCCATCAAACAAGTAGAAGTTGATGAACGTATTGAAGTTGATGAAGCACGAATGCTTGTGATCCTCGACAAACTTGCTAAACAACGAACAGAATCTATTACACAATTCAAAGCTGCTTCCCGAGATGACCTAGTTCAACAAGAACAGTTTGAGTTGAATATTCTTAAAAAGTATTTGCCTGAGCCACTGAGTGACGCTGAAATATCAGAGCTTGTCGTTCAAGCCATTGAAGCGGTTGAAGCCGTTAAAATGAGTGACATGGGTAAAGTCATGGCATATTTAAAACCACAGATGCAAGGTCGTGCAGACATGGGAAAAGTGAGCGCGCTTATTAAAGCAAAGCTGGCTTAGAAAAGCTGTACACCTATCTTAGTAAGATCTCAGCTGAAACTGCATGGTTTCAGATACAAATAATTTGCAGCGAACGACTATGATTGGCCTGATTCCTCGACCATTTATCGACGAATTGCTTAATCGCACTGATATCGTCGAATTTATTGATGGCTATGTCCCTCTCAAAAAAAGAGGCCATAGTTATATAGCCTGCTGTCCGTTTCATAATGAAAAAACACCCTCTTTCAATGTTGTTGAAAAGAAACAGTTTTATCACTGTTTCGGATGTGGGGCTAGTGGTAATGCCATTAGTTTTGCCATGAATTATTTACATATGAGTTTCTCTGATGCCATAGAAACCTTAGCAACACGACTTGGATTGCAGGTTGTGCGTGAAGGCCGGTCAGATAAAACGCTTCAATCACTCACCCTTTATCAATTTTTATCTAAAGTATCTCAATTTTATCAACAAACCTTAAAATCAAGTGGCCAAGTAGCCATTACCTATTTAAAACAAAGAGGTGTAAGTGGTGAAATAGCACATCGATATCAAATGGGGTATGCCCCACCAGAATGGCATACCTTATCATCGCAATTTAGACAAAACATCAATGAACTGATTGCAACAGGAATGCTGATTAAAAAAGAAGACAACAAGACCTATGATCGTTATCGGCAACGAATCATGTTCCCCATTCATGACCGACATGGACGTATTATTGGCTTTGGTGGGAGGGCCATTGAGGCTTCACAAAAGCCCAAATATTTAAACTCTCCTGAAACTGTCATTTTTCAAAAAAGTCGAGAATTGTATGGCTTACATCAAGTGCTACAACATCAAAATCCAGTGGACAACATCATTATTGTCGAAGGATATATGGATGTGATTGCCTTAGCCCAACATGGCATATTAAATGCAGTAGCCACCCTTGGCACTGCAACAAGCACTTACCATATTCAACTCTTAAGCAAATACACCAAACAACTCATATTCTGTTTTGATGGTGATGATGCTGGCAGACAAGCCGCCTGGCGTGCATTAGAAAGCAGCATTCCTCATCTCAATTTAGGACTAGATGCCTCTTTTATATTTTTACCAGAAGGTCAAGATCCAGATAGCTTGATTCGCCAGGAAAGCAGAGAGCATTTTTTGAACCGTATACAACAAGGGATCCCCTTAAACCAATTTTTTATTGATACACTCAAACTCAATATCAAAAACATGGGCCTTTCTGGTAAAAGCCAACTCCTCAATGCAGCAAAACCTTATTTACTTAAAATGACGGATGGTCCTTATAAACAATTATTAATTGATGAACTTGCGCGCTTAACTCGATTAGACACACATCGTATGCAACAATTAATGGCTGAACAAAATCATCATCCCGCTGTTGATATAGGTAAAAACATCAAACGCTCTCCGGTGAGAATTGCCATTGCTATTTTGTTACAGCATCCAGAAATATATGCACTTTGTGCGCCATTGATACCGTCAGACACACTGGATGCGGTAAAAACACCTGTGCTAAAAAAACTGATCCAACAAGTGATACAATATCCTGACATCAACACAGCTAAACTAATTGAAGCATGGCGCGATTCGACGCTATTTGCATCTATTGTAAATTTAGCCGCATGGGAACACCAAGTACCTGAACATGCATTGAAGAAAGAGTTTGTAGACATCCTCTTGTTTTTAGCAAAACAAACCAGAGAACGTTCGATTCAACAATTGTTAAAAAAGGCTCATGATTCAGGTTTATCTGAAAAAGAGCGACTTGACTTGCAAAAAATGCTTAAAGAACGTCATCAAAACATATGTGACAAAATTTAACGCAGAATAAACTAGCATGTTTGGAGAAGCCAGTTTATAATTGGAAAATTTTTCTGGCCTTGGCTATATTGATTAAGTACTTATGACTATGAATGAACAAGAACAGCAACGCTCCCAGATTACTAAAGTCATTAGCTTAGGTAAGGATCAAAACTATCTTACTTACGCTCAAATTAATGATCTGCTCCCCAATATTGTTGACACAGAACATTTTGATGTGATCATTAGCATGCTAGAAGGGATGAATATTAAGGTATTCGAACAACCCCCTAGTGATGATGAATTAGCCTTACTTGGGAATACCGAAGAAGCACCAGAGGATGTTGAAGAGGCCGCGGCTGTACTTGCTTCCGTGGATAA
>DAHWEW010000218.1:0-4090 GCA_027326225.1 Legionellaceae bacterium | reverse complement strand
CTCAACCCGGGTTACGCTTCGCTTCACCAAGGCTACGGGTTGCTTTGAATGGAATAATAAAAAAAATAGGGTATATCTAATATGCTAAACAACTTGATTGAAAAAATAAATAAAAAAGAAGCCATCATAGGGATCATAGGACTTGGATATGTTGGGTTGCCTTTGATGTTACGGTTTGCTGAAGTGGGTTTTCGCGTCATTGGGATTGATGTGGATGAAGAAAAAAATCGACTATTAAATCAAGGTCAATCTTATATTCAGCATATTTCATCAACAAGAATCTCAAATGTTCAAGCCAAAATTCATGCAACTGCAGATTTTAGTGCTAGCTGTGAAGCGGATGCTTTGATTCTTTGTGTGCCCACGCCGCTTGATAAATATCGCGAACCTGATTTAAGTTTCGTATTACAAACCACTGATGCCTTGGTGCCACATCTGAGAGCTGGTCAATTGGTTTCTCTGGAAAGCACCACTTATCCTGGAACAACTGAAGAAGAGCTAAAACCTAGAATTGAGAGCACAGGTCTTATTGTGGGGCAGGATATTTTTCTTGTTTATTCACCCGAAAGAGAAGACCCAGGCAATCCAGAGTTTACAACAGCGACGATTCCCAAAGTATGCGGGGGGGATACTTCAGCCTGTGTGAAAGCAGGTTTTGCACTTTATGGCCAAGTGATTGATAAGGTGGTTGAAGTGTCATCAACTAAAGTCGCTGAAATGACTAAATTACTGGAAAATATTCATCGCTCTGTGAACATTGGCTTAGTCAATGAAATGAAAATTTTGGCAGATATTATGGCCATTGATATTCATGAAGTGATTGATGCTGCTGCAACCAAACCATTTGGGTTTGTTCCTTATTATCCCGGCCCTGGCATTGGTGGGCATTGTATTCCAATAGATCCATTTTATCTTACATGGAAAGCGCGTGAATATGGTATGCATACGCGTTTTATTGAGTTGGCTGGTGAAATCAATAGTCAAATGCCTCACTGGGTAGTTAATAAGGTAGCGGATGCATTGAATCAGCGAGAACGTGCGATCAAAAACAGCAAGATTTTGGTATTAGGGATTGCTTATAAGCGTAATGTTGAGGATATGCGCGAGTCACCCTCGATTGAAATCATGGAGTTGTTGCAAGACAAAGGAGCAGAAGTTTCCTATTCTGATCCGCATGTGCCTTTATTTCCTGCCATGCGTGCACACCATTTTGATCTTCATAGTGTCTCTTTAAATGCTGATAGTTTACGAGCATTTGATTGTGTCGTTTTAGCGACAGCGCATCAAGCATTTGATTATCAATTGATAGCGGAACATGCTCCTCTCATTGTGGATACACGAGGGGCATTTAGAAACTTTAACCAAGATAACATTGTGAGTGCTTAAGTATGACCCCATGGGTGATTAAAGATCGCAACATCAATATTGCGCTTGTTGGTTGTGGACGAGTGGCAAAAAACCATTTTGATGCCATCAAAGAGCATCAAGACCGTCTGACTCTTACTGCTGTGTGTGATGTCAACGAAGAAACATTGCAAAAGATTAGCAAGCAATATGGCGTAGATGCTTATAACCACATTGATGATCTGCTTCGTCATGCCAATGCTGATATCGTAGCGCTTTGTACCCCGAGTGGTCTTCATCCCTCAGATGCGATTAAGATAGCGCAATCTGGCCGACACGTGTTGTCTGAAAAGCCTATGGCGACCAGATGGCAAGACGGTCTTCGTATGGTACAAGCGTGTGATGAGGCAGGGGTTCGTTTATTTGTGGTCAAGCAAAATAGATTGAATGCTACGTTACAACTATTAAAAAATGCGATTGATGAAGGCCGTTTTGGTCGAATTTATTTGGCCAATGTCAACGTATTCTGGGCACGCCCACAAGATTATTATAATCAAAGTGAATGGCGAGGTACTTGGGAGCTTGATGGCGGTGCGTTTATGAATCAAGCCAGTCATTACATAGATTTGATTCATTGGTTGTTGGGCCCTGTGCAATCGGTTCAAGCAATGACCGGTACTTTGGCAAGAACGATTGAAGCAGAAGATACAGGTGTTATCAATATTCGTTGGCGAAATGGAGCCATGGGCTCGGTGAATGTCACGATGCTTGCTTATCCTAGAAATTATGAAGGGTCTATTACGATTTTGGGGGAGAAGGGGACCGTTCGAATTGGTGGGGTTGCGGTGAATGAAATTCAGCATTGGGAGTTTGCCGATAGCCATCCTCTGGATGAACAAATCAAAGCGGCTAATTATCAAACAACATCGGTCTATGGCTTTGGTCATCCCCTTTATTACAATAATGTGATTGATACGTTACAGGGTAAGGCATCTCCCCTCGTTGATGGGCGAGAAGGCTTATCTTCTTTAGAATTGTTGATTGCAGCGTATCGTGCCGCACGTGACCAAGTCACCATTCATTTGCCACTGGAGCTGTAGACATGTTGTATCAAGCTCATGAAACAGCGATCGTAGATGAAGGGGCTGCAATTGGCTCGGAGACTCGTCTTTGGCACTGGGTACATGTGAGTTCTGGCGCACGTATTGGCGAGTGTTGTAGTTTGGGCCAAAATGTTTATGTGGGCAGTAAAGTTGTGATTGGTAACAATGTTAAAATTCAAAACAATGTTTCTGTGTATGACAATGTGATCTTAGAAGATGATGTATTTTGTGGCCCGAGTATGGTGTTTACCAATGTTTATAATCCTCGTGCTGAAGTCAGTCGTAAACATGAATATCGCAACACAGTCGTTAAGAAAGGAGCGACCTTAGGAGCTAATTGTACGATCGTTTGTGGGGTGACAATTGGTGAATATGCATTTGTTGGAGCAGGTGCTGTAGTCAATCAAGATGTGCCTCCTTATGCACTGGTTGTGGGAGTGCCAGCTCGGCAAAAAGGGTGGATGAGTCGTTTTGGTGAGCGTTTAGAGTTCAGGGCTTTTGAGGGAGAGATGATTGCCACATGCGAAAAAACAGGCGATCGTTATGTCAAACTGCCCAATGGCACTATCAACATAATAAACCAAGTCCAATCGACACATGTGGATGAAGATGAGGTGTCATATTAAATGAATCATCTTAATTCAAGTACCACGCACCCTAACCCTCTCCTAGGGAGAGTTTAAGATCTTACTAATATTCTTTTTCTATTGTATGCAGATAGAACAATAGATTTTGTGTTTTATTCCCTCTCCCTTTGTAGGAGAGAATGAGGAGCAATCAACATTAAACTCCTACACAATCCAAAGAGAGACTTATGAAAATATGTTCAATTGTAGGGGCACGTCCTCAATTTATAAAAGCGGCAACCGTATCCAG
Organism: Legionellaceae bacterium; assembly: GCA_027326225.1. Lineage (GTDB taxonomy): Bacteria > Pseudomonadota > Gammaproteobacteria > Legionellales > Legionellaceae > DAHWEW01. The sequence continues at coordinate 767 of DAHWEW010000218.1, read as the reverse complement.
GGTGATTAAATCCCACTCTGGAGTCAATGAAGTGATCATCCATACCGGCCAGCATTATGATGACAATATGTCACGGCGGTTTTTTGAAGAGCTTAATATCCCAGAACCTCAATATAACTTAAATATTGGCTCAGGACTTCATGGCAAGCAAACAGGCCTGATGCTCGCAGGAATTGAAGAGATCTTTCTGAAAGAGCGCCCTGATTGGGTATTGGTCTATGGCGATACCAACTCCACGTTAGCAGGAGCATTGGCTGCAGCAAAACTTCATATTCCTGTCGCACATGTAGAGGCTGGATTGAGATCCTTTAATCGTAAAATGCCAGAAGAAATTAACCGCATCACTACGGATCATTTGAGTACCATTTTGTTTGCACCAACAGAGCATGGATTTCAACAATTGATCAAAGAAGGGGTTGATGCATCACACATCTATAACGTTGGTGATGTGATGTATGACGCAACTCTTTATTATAATGAATATAATTCACAGCGAAAAACAATCATGGACAGTTTGGATTGGAAAGATAAGTCTTACGGACTCGTCACCATTCACCGCGCAGAAAATACGGACTGTGAAGAGCGATTAAGATATATTTGCGAAGCTCTTATTGAATTAAGTCATACGATGCAATTAATATTTCCAGTCCATCCCCGTACTCGTGGTGCATTGATAAAATTTGAATTATTAGAAATCTTAAAAAAACATCTTCAGCTCATCGAACCCGTAGGTTATCTAGATATGCTATCTTTGGAACAAAAAGCAC
>DAHWEW010000217.1:0-4091 GCA_027326225.1 Legionellaceae bacterium | reverse complement strand
GTTGATATCACGAGTAATTGACAGAATTTTCCACCCGGAACAATAAACGTTGATTGAAAATGTTTTCTACCAAAATAAGACATCAGAGCAGGCAATAAGAGTAGCAAGATCACGCAAAAAAATCCGGCATAGTTTAAAGCATTGATATAAGCACCAGGATAATAGATGACAATGAGCAAAGGAGGAAGAAATGTCAAAAGAAAAAGCCCTAATCCTTGACGGCCTTTTAACGTCATATTCAGCCCATCTCCTAAAAAACTGATGAGACAAAGGGCGACCCCTAGAAAAGCAGTTAACATGCAAATGGAAGTAAAAAAATTAAAAAAAGAGCTGATCATCTGATTGTTAACTGTCAAAGAGAGCATATTGGCTAAAGAACTGGTGGTGTGCTCATTATGCATCAGTGACATCAAGCCCTGATCACCCTCTCTTGATACCGTGCCAATGATGACAGCATCCCAAGCAAGATAGCAAAATAGTGGGATAAGCGAGCCAATGAGAACAACCTTTTTTAAGGTTTTCAGATCATCATTAAAATAGTCACGCAAATTGGGCACAATGATGGCAAATCCAAAGGAAGTCACCAAAATCATCACAGAGCCTGTAATGTAGTGAGCCTGACCACCTTGTAAATGGTTGAGTTGAACGTAAGGCGCGATGAGAACGGTTAGAGTAAAATAAACAGCTAACTTTAGAAACATCAAACCTCGATTCAGTAGGTCAACCTGGCGGATCCCTCCGTACACGATGAGGCCAAATAGGAGTGTAAATAAAGTCGTCAGTTTCCAGGGCGGCGCATCGATGCTGACACTTTTTAATAACCCGCCAAGGACATCTGCACCCCCCGAGATATAAGCAGACAATAGGGTATATAATAAAAAAAGATAAGAAAGCCAAGCGAGTAAGATACCTGGGGGGCCTAAGGTGGCTGCGGCCATAGAGACCATGTTTTTACCAGGAGGAAGATAGAGGTTGACTTCTAAAATATACAAGGCACCTAAAGTCATCAATAACCAACATAACAATAGAAATAAGGAGGATGCCCAAAAGCCAGTTGCTGCATTGGCGACGGGCAAGGCCAGCATGCCGCCACCAATGGATGTGCCAACAATAAGAAGAATGCCTCCTAGAAACTTCGAATGCATGCTAGGCCCTAAGAAAAAAAATAGAAAATACATGGTAGCACAAAAAGAGTATGATTTATAAATTGGCAGAGGGATGGCATATGTTTAAAAAAATTCTAATCAGTAATCGAGGTGAAATTGCTTTAAGAATTGTCAGAGCTTGTAAAGAACTAGGCATTGCACCTGTGGCTATTTATAGTGAGGTCGATCGATATGCCATGCATGTGAAAAGAGCGGCTCATGCACACTGTTTGAGTAAGAATCCATTGGATGCTTATTTGAATGTTCGGAAAATTATTGAGTGTGCTAAGGCTTCTGGTTGTGAGGCGATACATCCAGGTTATGGATTTTTGTCAGAAAATCCAGCATTTGCAGAGGCGTGTGAAAAAGCAGGTCTTGTATTTATTGGTCCAAAGGCTTCTGTAATCAAAATGATGGGTTCAAAAGTGGCTGCACGACAAATGATGCAACAAGCCGGTTTACCTATTATTCCAGGCAGTGATGGCAATTTAGAAAGTGTTGCTGATGCTTTAGCTTGTGCAGAGCGCTTGACTTATCCTGTGATGTTGAAAGCCACCTTTGGTGGGGGTGGGCGCGGTATACGCATCTGTCATCACAAAGAAGATGTGAAACAATTGTATGAACGCGTGCAGTCTGAGGCAGGAAAGTCATTTGGGGATATTCATGTTTTTATGGAAAAATTAATTGCCAATCCTCGTCATATTGAAGTCCAGATCTTGGCTGATAACCATGGAAATGTGGTCCATTTGTTTGAACGTGATTGCTCCATACAACGTCGTCATCAGAAACTGATCGAAATCGCACCTTCTCCCCATCTCGATTCACCCACAAGAGACAAATTATATCGCTATGCATTAAAAGCGGCGAAGGTTGCAAAATATACCAATGCGGGTACTGTAGAATTCATTCTGGATGAGACAAACACACCTTATTTTTTGGAAATGAATACTCGTTTGCAAGTTGAGCATGGTGTGACTGAAGAAATCACAGGGATTGATATTGTACAAGAACAAATTCGTATAGCAGCTGGTGAGAAATTAGCCATGACACAAAAGGAGATTACTCGTCGTGGTTATGCTATTGAGTTTCGGATCAATGCCGAAGATCCTCAAAATGATTTCTTACCCAGTTTTGGTCGCATCACCCGCTATTATATTCCAGGTGGCCCAGGTGTTCGGATGGACAGTGCGCTTTATGTTGGTTATACAATTCCATCTGATTATGATTCGCTTTGTGCAAAGCTCGTTGCGTGGGGTTTGAATTGGGATGAGGCTTTACGCCGAGCACGCAGAGCACTGCAAGAGCTGCGCCTCTTTGGTGTGAAAACAACCATTCCATTTTACCTTGAGATGCTGAAATCTTACGAGTTTCAATTTGGTCTATTTACGACTGATTTCATTGGGAATCACCCAGAATGGTTACGATATTCAAACAAATCCCTGCAACATCATAGAGCCGCTGTCATTGCGGCGGCAATCGTTGTGATGTCTAAGCAGCCTTAGGCTCTTCTCCTTCAGGGGCTTTAGGAGTGATGATGAGTAATGTTGCATCATACGTTTGTGCACCGAGCATGATGGCATTGCAAAGCCTTGCAATGCTCACTTTATAGAAATTATTTTGTGATAATGGATTTTCTCGAAACGGATCAGCAACGACGACGCGTCTTTTTTTCTCATCATATCCACATAATACAACGAAATGACCACAAGGTGTGCCCTGAATATCATCGAAAAAAGACTCTCCATCTTGGGTGAAAAGTTCGCGAGAGGTTCTGTAGAGATAAGTTGAATTCAGGCCCGTTAAAATAGGGATGTTTTTGTTAAAGTATTCTTTAAGCATTTGTGAGTCTATCGTTTTAAAACGAATCTCACCCCCTAAGGTCAGAAATTCTTGATAAGCTTTGCTTGCCATAGATAGGCCCTTGGCATGTTTGAATTTGTCTTGGCTTTTTAATTTGACCAGTAATGCTTCTCTAGGGGCTCGGCTTTTTTTAAACCAGGTCGGATCGAAGAGATCCAATTGATTCACAAAAATCGTTGCATCAAATCCACGCATCAGTGCATGTTTCCCCAAAAGAGGACTTAATGTACCGCCTGAAAGGGAATGCTCGATGGTTTCTATGACCTCGTTTAATGAAATCGTTTGTCCATAATAACGATAAATCGCATGCAAACTGGTAGGCCCACATGTTTCATCATCCGGTTGGGTTCTGATATTTAACTCAATCATTAAAGATCTCTCAAGGACGCTCTTGTATGAGTTTTCGGCTGATGTTGAGATCTCTTTAACCCATAGGGTTTGATCGCAGAAATGAAACATGAATCTGTGTAATAATAGACGTTTTTAGATCATAACTAATAAAAATGAATCATTATGATATAATTAGGCCACTTTAACTCACCTAAAAAGATGATGAAAATTACTTTAGAGATAACACCGGAGCTGACCAGGACCTTTATAAGAGAAGATGATACGAACCCTGAGAGCAGTCTTTTTGCAAGATTGATTGGGATCTTAAATCAGGTATGGCCTCAAATAGATGTAAAAAAAATTGACACAAAAACGGTCGAAGCAGATGGCATAAATTATTTAGTTGTCTATCGTCATGATGATGAAGGGCAGGGTATACCAGAGGCGCTAAGATGTATAGGCAGCATTCCCTGTGGAGGAGCAGATGACAATTTTTCATGCTATCAAGCAATCACGTTATTACGAAACTTGAAATATTTTGACGTCTTTGCATCAGAGCTCATCCTTACTTCAGAAGACAATGACTTTATTAAAAACGAACTCGATAGGCTTCGAAAAACAGTGGCCTTTGAAGGGACTCGTTCAGAACAAGTCACTTTGAATATTAATGATTACGATGCTAAAGGGGCAATAAAACCTATTCGTTTCATGTGCTCAACAAACGCTCGGCCTTATGTTAATACTCATTTTGTTGAG
>DAHWEW010000216.1:0-4094 GCA_027326225.1 Legionellaceae bacterium | reverse complement strand
GAAAAATGGCTAAACTCGAGCCCCCTAGACCTTGCAAAAAGTTTGAAAGGGTAAAAAGTAACAAATCATTGGCATATGAAATCAACAAGTTACCCAGAGCCAGAACAAAAACCCCAATTCCTGTGATGAATCTGATGTTAAATCGATCCAACAGGTAGCCTGCAGGAATTTGCATCACAGCAAATCCAACGGTGAAAGCTCCCACAGCATAAGACACATCAAGGTTAGAGGCGTGCAAAGATGCTTTGATTGAGTCGGAAAAAACAGCTGCTGCAGTATTCAAGCAAAAAGCGTAGATCACAAATAAAGTAGAAACAAACCAAACCAATAATCCGTATATTGTTTTCATGTTGACAAATTCCTTTTGTCTGAAAGCGGTTCATTCATGAATGGTGACTTTGCTCTGGGTCGGCATGAGTGGTTAAAAAACCGTACTACACAGAGTCAAAATCCTTTGCTTATCAATGTATAGCATACATCAAGAACTCTAACAAGGTTAGCTCTCTATGGTGTCAGGGCCTGCACTTAAAAAATCTTGACTCATACGATAATGCTAACGCTCACATTTTAGGTCATATTATTCCAAGCGAAGATCTTGTTTTTGATGTAGGTGACAAATGAATGGTCTGCAATTGGTTAGCTGTCTACGGGTAAGCTGATTTTTGAGTGTGATGATGTTGTGATTTGATATTTTTACTTCCTTGACTCACCTATTGTCTATAGATTGAAAAAACTTTTTTGAGTAGAATGACTTTCATTTGATTGAAATGGGATAACTATGGCTGTCAATACATATACAATAGACTTTCGGGAGCTTAGGATAGAGCATATCCCGCAAGTGGGTGGTAAGAATGCGTCTTTGGGCGAGATGATTAGCCATTTATCGACTACAGGGGTTTTGGTGCCTCAGGGGTTTGCAACAACAGCGGATGCTTTTCGCGAATTTTTATCTCATCAGGGCTTGGATCAACAGATTTATAGCATGTTAGCCAAAGTTGATGTTGAAGATGTTGTCAAGCTGGCTGAAGTTGGCAAAATCATACGCGATAAGGTTATTGCCACTCCTTTCTCTAGCGCATTTGAACAGGCGGTTCGTACATCCTTTATCCATCTGACTGAATTGATTGGCCATGATGAATTTAGTGTGGCTGTTCGTTCTTCTGCAACCGCTGAGGATCTTCCTGATGCGTCATTTGCAGGCCAACAAGAAACGTTTTTGAATGTAAAGGGAATGGATGCCATTTTAACTGCGATTAAGCACGTATTTGCTTCCTTGTATAATGACAGAGCTATAGCCTATCGCGTTCATAAGGGTTTTCCTCACCAAGGGGTGTCGTTATCTGTTGGGATTCAACAAATGATTCGTAGTGATTTAGCGGTCAGCGGTGTGATGTTTACTATGGATACCGAATCAGGATTTGATAAAGTGGTGTTGATTAATGCATCCTATGGTCTTGGTGAAATGGTGGTTCAAGGCGCTGTAAATCCAGATGAATTCTATGTGCACAAACCTTCTTTAAGGGCCGGACTATCGGCTGTGATCCGCCGCAATTTGGGTACTAAAGCGGTCAAAATGATATACAGGGATGGTGTAGAAACGACAGAAACTGTAAAAGTAGTTGAGGTTGATAAGACGCTTCAAAATCGTTTTTCTTTGACCATCGCTGAAGCTGAACAGTTGGCGCAACACGCACTCATTATTGAGGATCACTATCAGAGACCCATGGATATTGAGTGGGCAAAAGATGGTTTAGATGGCAAATTATATATTTTGCAAGCGCGTCCCGAGACAGTCAAAAGTCGCTCCAATAAGCAAATTTTAGAACGATATACGCTCAAAGAGCGCTCCAAAATTCTAAGTGAAGGACGAAGTATCGGTCAAAAAATAGGGCAAGGCAAAGTCCGAGTGGTGAAAGATGTCCATGAAATGCATCGCGTACAACCCGGAGATATTTTGGTCTCTGATATGACTGATCCTGATTGGGAACCTGTGATGAAACGTGCTGCGTCCATTGTGACGAATCGTGGTGGAAGAACTTGCCATGCTGCGATTATTGCCCGTGAATTAGGGATTCCTGCTGTAGTGGGGTGTGGAGATGCGACGAAAATGATTCACGACGGGCAAGAGGTGACAGTATCTTGCGCTGAAGGAGAAAATGGGTATGTTTATGAAGGGATTTTGCCTTATGAACTGGTTCGTTTAGATGTTGATACGATGCCAGCACTTCCTGTCAAAGTCATGTTGAATGTCGGTAATCCTGAGCGTGCTTTTGCATTTCAATCGATTCCAAATGAAGGTGTGGGGCTTGCCCGCCTTGAATTTTTAATTTCAAATACCATTGGTATTCATCCCAAAGCTTTGCTGCAATATGATGAACTCAAGGATGATGCATTAAAACAAATCATCGATGAAAAAACGGCGGCTTATCCATCACCTGTCGAATATTACATTGAGCGCTTGCAAGAAGGGATTGCGACGATTGCCGCAGCTTTTTACCCCAAACCCGTGATTGTTAGACTGTCTGATTTCAAGTCAAATGAATATGCCAATCTGATTGGAGGCAAACTCTACGAGCCCCATGAAGAAAATCCTATGCTTGGTTTTAGGGGCGCATCGCGTTATATATCACCCCATTTTGCCGATTGTTTTGCTTTGGAATGCATCGCTGTAAAGCGGGTTCGTGAAGAGATGGGTTTGAACAATGTGGAAGTGATGATTCCATTTGTGAGAACGGTTTCTGAAGCCAAAAAAGTGATTGATGTGCTTCAAGCACAGGGCCTTTCTCGCGGGAAAAATGGCTTACGTGTGATTATGATGTGTGAACTTCCTTCAAATGCATTACTGGCTCATGAGTTTTTAGAGTATTTTGATGGATTTTCTATCGGGTCAAATGATTTAACTCAATTGACTCTCGGACTAGATAGAGACTCAGGACTGGTTGCTTCTCAATTTGATGAGCGTGATAAAGCAGTTAAAGCCTTGCTTCACATGGCGATTAGCGCCTGTAAGTCTCAGGGTAAATACATTGGTATTTGTGGTCAAGGGCCATCTGATCATCAGGATTTAGCGGAATGGTTGATGGAAGAGGGCATTGATAGTTTGTCTCTAAACCCAGACTCCGTGTTAGAAACGTGTTTATTTCTTGCCAAGCATTAAACGATGATGCCTTCTGTCAATCACATTGATTCAGTGTCTTCTGTCATCTTATGGGTTACTTGTATCTATTTGTTTGGAGTGATTGGTCGATATGTTGCCCTGCGATTAAAACAGCCTGGTGTATTGGGCGAATTGTTGATGGGGATATTGGTCGGTAATATCTGCTATTATTTTGGCATGCAACTTGCCATTATCCTTCGAGAAGGTTCGTCTGTATTTACCATTATGCGAGATGTTTTATCAGGCGTGCCTCTTGGAGCGGCCATCGCATCAAGCATCAAAGATCCGCACACTGCAGCGTTAGTGATGAGTGCCTTGAGTAGTGTTCAGGGCATTGATTTGATCAAAATTGCATATGTTGCGGATACCTTCTCTCGGTATGGCATTATTTTTTTATTATTTATGGTGGGGTTAGAAAGCTCACTTTCCCAACTGAGGAGCACTGGACGCGAGTCATTTCAGGTTGCAGTCATTGGTGTGGTGGGGCCCATTGTGCTGGGATTATTGATAACCATACTTGTGATTCCTAATGCTCCCTTCAATACGCATATTTTTGTCGCAGCGACTTTGTGTGCTACCAGTGTCGGCATCACAGCTCGTGTGCTGAAAGAAATGAAACAATTACACACACGAGAAGCATCAACCATTCTTGGTGCTGCCATGATTGATGATATTTTAGGTTTGGTGATCTTGGCGATTGTCAGTAGTCTTGTCATCAATGGGGTCGTCAGTTTTACAAGTATCTTGCAAATGATTGTGTTTGCTTTGGTGTTTTTTGTGGCGGTATTACTCATAGGTCCTTGGATATTACGAAAAGCGGTGCTCTTTTTTTCATTTCTTGAGCCTTGGGAAGCAAAACTCAGTATTACTTTTTTATTTGTCATGTTTCTTTCTTGGGCAGCAACCTTGGTGCAGTTGGCAACGATAATTGGTGCTT
>DAHWEW010000215.1:0-4123 GCA_027326225.1 Legionellaceae bacterium | reverse complement strand
CGAGCATATCACCCCTGTTTGGTATATGACCCCGTTTTATAGCATGCTCCGGGCTATTCCCAATAAATTGGGTGGGGTGTTGGTTATGGTAAGTTCTATCTTCATTTTATTTTTTATCCCTTGGCTAGATAAGAGTCCTGTTCTTTCTATGCGCTATAAAGGGAGATATTCCAACATTGCATTAAGGGTTTTTATTCTTAGTTTTTTTGTACTGGGATATTTGGGCACAGTTCAGATGAGTCCCCTGAAACAATATTTGTCTATTTTATGCATAGGTCTTTATTTTGCTTACTTTGTATTGATGCCTATTTATAGTCGTCATGAACAACACAGAGAAGTTCCTGAGAGAATGGAATGAAACGGCTTAACAAACCATGGGTGATTGGTTTTCTTATGTTTTATGTATGGATGAGCATGGTTCATGCAGTAGAGCCAATATTGTCAGTGTCCGTTGATATAAAAGATGAAGCAAGCCTTCAGCGAGGGGCAAAATTGTATATGAATTATTGCTCGGGTTGTCACTCTTTGCGTTATATGACTTACAAGCGCTTGGCCGATGATCTAGGACTAACTGCTTATCCTCAACATGAAAGTTTGGTTCGCTATCTGATGTTTACCTCAACAAAGGTTGCAGCTCCAATTATGAGTAGCATACCCGAGGCGGATGCACGTCATTGGTTTGGCAGAGTGCCGCCTGATCTCTCTTTGGCCGCGAGACAGCATAGCCCAAATTGGCTATATACCTATCTCAAAAGTTTTTATGCCGATGAACACAGCCCTTTTGGTTCTAACAATAGGTTGATCCCTGATGGTTCGATGCCCAATATACTGGTTCTTATAGAGAGTGAGCTGGCTCATCATTCTTCCCGCTCATTGGATAGTGCATTAAAAGATCTGGTAACTTTTTTGGTCTATGTTGCGGAGCCTGCGGCACTAATTCGTTACAAGATAGGGATGGTTGTGGTGTTGTATTTATGCGTTTTTTTACTTGTCGCTTATTTACTAAAGAAATCCTATTGGAAAAATCCATGAAGAATAATTGTTGTCCACATATCGGCACAAACACCGAAAGTATGATAAAATAGTGACCGCGGGTTTACCCAGAAAAAGCATATTCGGCCTACTCATGTAGGTCATCTAAGTTAACGTGATGACGAGGAGTCGTTGATGGCTATTATTGCAAAGCGTACGATTATGTCTTTGTATTCGGAAAATGATGACATTTATAGTCACCAAGTTCGAATTGTGTTGGCAGAAAAAGGGGTTAATGTTGAAATCATGGTTGCTAAAAATGGAGAGGCCTCGCCTGATCTATTAGCAGTGAATCCCTATGGGACGGTACCAACCTTAATCGATCGTGAATTGGTGTTATATGAAGCACGCATCATTATGGAGTATTTAGATGAACGCTTCCCGCACCCGCCTTTATTGCCTGTTTATCCCGTTGCTCGTGCTGAATCGCGTAAGATGATACATCGTATCGAACAAGATTGGTATGATCTGTTGAAACGCATTCAAAAAGGTGATGACATTGAATCATCACGTCAACAATTACATGACAGTTTAACGAGTTTGGAACCTATTTTTGCAGATAAAGCTTATTTTCTCAGTGATGAATTTTCCTTACTTGATTGTACCTTGGCACCTTTATTGTGGCGTTTACCTCAATTGGGTATTGACATTTCTCCAAGTCTATTAGGATTAAATGCCTACATGAGCCGCGTATTTAAACGAGAATCATTTCAAGCAAGTCTGACTGATGTGGAGAGACAATTAAGGGCGGCATAATGATGACCACAATGACTTCGAATAAACCGTATCTGATCCGTGCCATTTATGATTGGATAGTTGATAACGATTTAACCCCTTATTTGCTAGTCAATACGGAATATCCCGGTGTTGAAGTACCACAAGAACATGTCAATGGTGGTCGCATCGTATTAAATATTTCTCCCAATGCTTGTCGTGGATTGCATCTGGAAAATGACAGAATTTTATTTACCGCTAGGTTTTCAGGACTTGCGACTCAAATTGTGTTGTCTCCAGGGGCTGTTCTTGCCATCTATGCGAAAGAGAATGGCCGTGGGATGGAGTTTGGTGAGGAATATGATGGTCCAACTTCTCCAACGGTTGAAAAAAAGGGACGTGGAAAACCAGCTTTGAAATTGGTAAAAAAAGACTAGGGTCTCAAACAATTGATGAATAAGCTAAAAGAATCACTTTTTGTAACGAAACAAATTCGCCAATGTGAGCGTAAAGCATTGGATGAACTCTGTTTGACAGAAGACGATTTGATGTTACGAGCTGCTCAGTCTTCTTTTACCACATTAAAAGCCCTCTATCCCGATGTAGAGTCCATTGCGGTATTCTGTGGAGGCGGTAACAATGCGGGTGATGGATATGTATTAGCGAGACTTGCTCATCAAGAGGGGTTTGCTGTTACCGTCTATGCATTGAAAGCTGTTGATGATTTGCCAAGAGCGGCAAATCAGGCAGCCATCGATGCCATCGCTTGTGGTGTTTATTGTCAACATTTTGAAGAATGTATGGACTGTGAGGCGGATCTTGTCGTAGATGCACTCTTGGGTATTGGCTTACAAGGTGAGGTACGAGAACCCTATGTACAAGCGATACAAGTGATCAATGATTCTGACTTACCTGTCTTAGCCATAGATATTCCTTCTGGACTGGATGCAGATACAGGCCGTGTGTTAGGGCTTTGTGTGAAAGCGCACGTGACCACAACTTTTATTGCAGAAAAAGTAGGATTGTACCTACTAGATGGTCCTGATTTCGTGGGCAAAGTCGTGTGTCATAGCTTACAGCTGGAACATCTTCTTACCACACTTACGCCTGCAGCATATAAGCTTTCTGAACGCTCATTACAAGGGCTTATCGAGCCTCGTCGTAAAAATTCTCATAAGGGTCTCTATGGACATGTCTTAGTCATAGGTGGTGGGGAGGGAATGCCGGGCGCACCTTATTTAGCAGCACTAGCAGCCCTTCGTGTGGGCGCGGGGATGGTGAGTGTGGCTACGAGACCTGAGTATGCAAGAAGCGTTTTACCTCTTTTGCCAGAAGCCATGGTTTATCCGATAGAACAAGTAGACGCTCTAAAACCTTTGTTGAGCAAGGCGACGGTTTGTGTGATAGGGCCAGGGTTGGGTGAAAGTGAATGGGCTTTATCGCTGTTTAAAGCAGCAGTGGCTGTGCAATTACCTTTGGTGGTAGATGCCTCTGCATTGCGTTTGTTAGCAGAAGATCCGCAACATGATGACAATTGGGTGCTCACCCCACATCCCGGTGAAGCTGCCCATTTGCTGACTAAAACCGTTGCTGAAATCCAATTGGATAGGTGTCAGGCTGCTCACCAAATTCATAAACAGTATGGTGGATGCGCTGTATTGAAAGGGGTTGGAACGGTAGTTAGTGCGGGTTTACATGATACCTCTATTTGTACTGCAGGGAATCCTGGTATGGCAAGTGCTGGGATGGGAGATGTATTGAGTGGCGTCATTGGTGGTTTGTTAGCGCAAGGACTTTCTATCAACGATGCGGCTCGACTAGGGGTTTTTCTTCATGCAAAAGCCGCAGATGATGCTGTGATGACACAAGGGGAGCGGGGTTTGTTAGCGAGTGATTTGATGCCCTATTTGCGACGACACATCAACCAGTTTTGCTAGCATGATGAATGTATCGATTGATTTACCCACAGAACATGATACTGAGAAGCGAGCAGCCCAACTCTCTCTCTGTTTGCAGGCACCTTTGATATTGACGTTCAAAGGTGAAATAGGGGTCGGAAAAACCACATTTATTCGTGCTCTGTTGAAAAGTTTAGGGGTAGGTGTCGCCATTAAAAGCCCAACTTTTTCACTGGTTGAAAGTTATCAGGGCATTGACTTGCAAATACATCACTTTGATCTGTATCGTATTCATGATCTGTCGGAGCTTGATTATATTGGTTTTCGTGATTATTTCGGAGATCATGCCATTTGTTGTATTGAGTGGCCAGAACGAGCCGGAAGTTATCTTTCATCGACAGATATTCAATTTACCTTGAATTTAAAGGGTGCAGGACGAGAGATGACTATCTCTGCCGTAAGTTCTGCAGGTATAGATC
>DAHWEW010000214.1:0-4134 GCA_027326225.1 Legionellaceae bacterium | reverse complement strand
TCTGCTTTTTGCAAACCCCGCAGCACACACCAATGAGGTGATGGAGCAGTTAGAAGCAACTGAAAAAAATGAGCTCATTAGTATACTCAGAACCTTACATGTCATAGGTGACCTATTGCAACGTTCATTTTTAACCACTGGAGAACCAGAGCAATCACGGGGTATTCTTGCAGGATTAAACCCCCTCATTGCCCGCTTGTCACCAGAGCTTGCAGCAGAGCTTCAAATACAAGATATTTTTGTAGCCGATGTTCTTCCGATTAACAAAGAAAAAGCAAGGGATAGAGTTTCTACAAAAATGTATGAAAAGTGTCCTTTTCTAGCAGGGAAAACAACAAGCCAGGTCACATCAGCACACTCTCCTTCCTTTTTCAACAAAAACTGGCTCGCCAAAGAAAAAATACTGGTAGGAGCAGCCGTTATCGGAGCCGCTGTGATTGGTTCAATCTATATCAAATCTAAATAATCATTGAACAAGTGAAGATAAGGACAGTTATCATCATAACGCAGTGAGTGAGTATGTTCTATACTTGTTCCATATAGACTACTGTTGATGAATGAAATGGAAGCTAATTATATCATCACCCACTTAGCCAAAGATGAGATGTCTGTGGCTATTGACTGGGCTAAACGTGAAGGTTGGAATCCTGGATTGTATGATAAAGACTGTTTTTATCAAACCGATCCACAAGGATTTTTTGGTGGCAAGTTGAATGGGAAAATTGTCGCTTTGGGTTCGGCTGTCATTTATGACGATGACTTTGCATTTTGTGGATTTTATATGGTTGATCCTGCCTTTCGTGGGCGAGGATTTGGTATGGCTCTGACCAAGGAACGCCTTGCCTACATTGGACAGCGCAACGCAGGTCTTGATGGCGTTCTTCCAATGGTCAAAAAATATGAGCAATTGGGCTATCAACTTGCCTACCATAATGCGCGCTATTCTGGCACATTGCACCTTCCTAAAACTACCGAACATCCTGCCATCCAGGCTATTACTCAAATCGATTTTAAAACATTAGCAGCCTATGATCGACGACATTTTCCAGCACCACGAAATACGTTTTTAAGATGCTGGATTCAACAACCCAAAAGTAAGGGCTTCGCTTATCTTCAGGAAGGCGTGCTGAAAGGATATGGCGTCATGCGATCTTGTTATCTAGGATATAAAATTGGTCCATTGTTTGCAGATACTCCAGTGATCGCCCATGAGTTATTCGTAGCATTGGTCAGGCATGCAAATAAACACGCCATCTTTTTAGATATTCCTGAATGTAACCCATACGCACTTGAATTAGTCAAACGCTATGGATTAGAAAAAGTATTTGCAACAGCTCGTATGTATTTGAAATCACCTCCTTTGGTTACAATGGAAGAAATCTATGGGATCACCTCGTTTGAGTTGGGATAAATACATGCGTGATCTCGTGGGTTATGGTCACAAAGGCGCAGGTATTCAATGGCCAGAACATGCCAAAATAGCGGTTAATTTTGTGATTAATTATGAAGAAGGTGCTGAATTAACCCCAGTGAATGGTGATCCGACTGCAGAAGGATATGGAGGAGAATTTCCTCTGACGCCCAAACCCACAGGTATGCGTCATTTCAGTATGGAGTCCTTATTTGAGTATGGAAGCCGAACCGGTCTTTGGCGACTACTTCGTTTATTTGATGCATATCACATTCCTCTGACTTTTTTTATCACAGGATTTGCTCTCACGTTAAATCAAGAGTTTTGTGATTATCTCCGCGCTTCAGATCATGAAATTGCGGGTCATGGGTGGCGCTGGATAGATTACGCAGAAGTCCCGCCTGAGGTTGAAAAGATACATATACAAGAGTCTATCCATACCCTAAAAAAGCTGACCGGAAAAACGCCTCTTGGGTGGTACACTGGAAGACGAAGTGAACATACACGTGATCTACTGATTGAAGTGGGGGGATTTTTGTATGATTCGGATAGTTATGCTGACGATACCCCCTTTTTTATAGACAAGCACTTGATCATCCCCTATTCCTTGGACTGTAATGATTTTCGGTTTAGTACCTCACCTGGATTTAGCTGTCCTGATCATTTTTTTAATCATTTAAAAAACACATTTGATTTTTTGTATCAAGAGAATAGAAGTAATATGATGACCATTGGTCTTCACCCAAGATTTTCTGGTCATCCAGGACGGTGTATGGCAGTGAAGCAATTTCTTGATTATTTAACCGGGTTTAAACAGGTTTGGCTGACTCGTCGTATTGATATTGCGACGTTTTGGATAAATAATAGCGGATAATTTAATACTGTAGTTCATATGATGCATTTTCCTAAATACTTTGTGACTTATTGCGTGATGGATGGTGAGACAGGATCCAATTTTTTTTGGCATGCTTGTCTTGTCCTATCAAAACAAGACTCTTCTGAAAGCCCCATCCGCGTTTTAGATTCTTTCTCATTTTATAGTGATTCGAACATTCCAACCAATCCAGTCATTAGGGAAATTAAGCGCCTTTTCAATTGTCAGTTTAATCTGCAAGGAGGCCATGGCCTTATAAAACAAGAAGAGATGCGCTATCTTGATGGTAATGGTTTACATGGCATCACCTTCGAAACGACTGAAGAAAAATGCAACGCCTTAACTAAGCGATATCAAGAGCTTATCGTCTTCGAAAAACAGGTGATTCAAGAATTAGATGACTTGTTAAAGAAAGAGGGACAGCCTGCCAATTCATACTCTCGTTATGCTAAAGAAAGAGAGTTAGCAGCCAAAGATAATCGTCCTCTTCGCCTACTGCCCTTCCATTTCACAGTCACAATCAATCGCTATGGTTTGGATAGCTCAGCGTCTTATACTTGCAAAGTTCGGGTACTCAATTTGCTAGTTGAAACTCAGATCATTGATGAAACCACTCAAAATAGCATATTAGGTGGGAAGACCAAGTATGCCTTCCCAAGATTCAATGGTCTTCCCTTGGCTCCTTTGCGGATGGTGAGCACTGGGGAGCCCGAACCTCACCAATCGCGAACCTCTAAAGACTGCTTCTACAATCGCAAATGGGGCAGAAACCAATTATTTTTCGCAAGCTCCTTAAACATATATGCCCAAGACGCATCAACGTCTGCCTCACCTATCCACCTAGAGCAAAACCAATCAATAAAAGACATTTTGACCAAGATCAGAAACACAGAAGACAGTTTGCGGCGTAAAGTTAAGGCACTTGAAGAGGTATCGACTGAACAAGCCAAGCGGCGTGAACTTCGAGAACAGTTGCAACAGGTAGAAGCACTTTACGAGTGGTTTAAAGTGTCTTATCAAAACCAATTGCCGCATCTTTTGACTGATAAAATATCAAAAGCTGAAGCAACATTGAATGTCGCCAAACTGATTCTGAACAAAGAAGAGATGAATCATTCTTTTCTGTTTCGAGCATTGGAAAGCCTGTCAACCATCAGTCCTATGCAACGGCTTTTGATTTTGTCCCTTGGAGGCTTATTCTACAATCAGTCTTCTAAAACATATGCAATCGCTGGTGCTGGTTTGTTGGCCAGCTATCAAGTGCTTCGATTCTTTAAAGAAGAAACCGTTTATGCAAAAGAACTCAAAGACTACCAAGCTTCTCTAAGAGCTTGATTTTTTTAGTCTGCCATTGCATGCGCTCGTTCTTCTAATACAGCAACAGCAGGTAAAACTTTCCCTTCTAAGTACTCAAGAAATGCACCACCACCTGTGGAGATGTATGAAATTTGATCGGTGAGATCGTATTGGTCAATAGCAGCCAAGGTATCCCCCCCGCCCGCAATTGTACAAGCATGGCTCTCTGCGATAGCAATCGCCAAAGCTCTGGTACCATATGAAAATTGAGGGAACTCAAACACACCCACAGGACCATTCCAAATGATGGTTTTAGCTTCGTCCAGAATATCAATGTAGCGAGCAACTGTTTCGGGGCCAATGTCCATGATCATGTCATCATTCGCGATGTGAGCTAACGATTTATTATAAGCTGGACAATTTTCATGGAAAGACTTTCCGACGACAACATCAGAGGGAAGCGGTATTTGACAGCCTGATACGTTGGCAAGTTCTAAAATGGCTCGTGCTTCATCCAAAAGGTCATGCTCATACAAAGATACCCCAACTTCAT
>DAHWEW010000213.1:0-4156 GCA_027326225.1 Legionellaceae bacterium | reverse complement strand
ACCCAAAAGGGGTAATTTGTGCAAGCTGGGCAGTTCATCACAAATAAACCAAATCCGTCTATTAGCATCCTCTGGCAAACTTAAGAGGGTTAAGGATGCCATGGCAATCCACATGGAAATCAATGGTTTTAAGGATTTATGTTGTTCGCCATTGCTTGATATGAAAAGCCAGCCCTCCAAATCCTTATTTAACAGGTAATCACGAATGGAAAAGGAAGGCTTCCCAGACTCTTCAAGCCCACTTAACGATTGCATTGACTTAAGATAGGTTGTAATGACAGAGCGAATAGAAATGGCAGTTTTTTCTATTTTGTTACTGACCAAAGTCGCGGCAGCTGTGCCAGTAAGATAAGGTTCCAGCTCGCTAAACTCACCCGTTACAAGTAACCGTAACATCTTGGATAATGAACGTTCTTTATCTTTGCGCATTTGACTTGCGAGGCAAGCAAATACAGTACGTGCCGCATTAACCCAAAACGGATCGTTTTCTCCATGCATAGGGATGAGGCTTTCCGCCATATTTTCCAGTAATTCATCTTTTGGGGCTTCCAGCCATAAATCCCAATTAGCGCAGCGTGCATCAAAGGGATTGAGTAAGACATCATGACCTTCCTGAAAATACGCCTGAGTAAAGGTGCACCCCTTGTCATAGACAATCACCCTGTCGCCCCGTGCACGTAAACAATCCATCAATTTCATAATTAACTGACTTTTCCCCATGCCGACCGTGCCATGCACCAGTAAATGCTGCACTTCTGTACCTTGCAAAAGAGGAAATCCATCAAGATTTAAATCAGACGCTTTTCTTTGTTTGACTATTTGTTTTTTAAGCGTTTCTGACGGAACTAAACTCGCCCCTCGAATAAATTGATTTTGCGTTTGAACCTTTCCTCGATAAATAAAATAACGGCTCACAAATAGTGCTACAACCAACGACAAGGGAAAGCCCCATAGAGTTGACTGTAAAAACAAGGTCAGCAAACGATCCGAAGTTGCAGAAAAATAGTGATTGTGGAGTATCTGTTCGACTGTCTGTACTGCATACCCTCCTTTAACAGGGATAGAAAACACATGTGAGATCCCTGCTAAATGATAAAAATGCGCGCCGTGATAGGACAATGTCTGACTTATCATTCCATGCGGTGCAAAAATACAGGTTAATAGTACACTTAATCCTGCCCAAATGAATAAATAGACATGAAAGAGTGCTTTGTTAATTTGAAACCACATGCGCAGATTATGAAATGAAATCTGGCCGCCTCGCGTATAATGTTTGTAATTCGATTCGTTACTCATTTTGAGACCTCTTATCCTTAATTTGGGCAAAGCAGCGGCTTCCACTACTTGCTTTTGTGGTTAAAATTTAATCTTATGTGATGGTTTTATTTGTTTTGGGAGAATTCCGCCGTAGGCGTTTTGTCCTTATCAAAATAGTTTTTTACAAGAGTAAACAGCGTGCTGATTCCAATGCGATTAAGTTCCATCTCAACAAGTATGCCAGTTAATATACCGCTAATAAAAAAAGCGCCAAAGGCCAGGAATAACGCCGCGCTAGGAAATAAAAAAAGTGAAGGAATAAGGATAACAGCGGCATAAATGCGATAGGCTATGGTTCCAGCCAGTCTGATTTGCTTGACGATTAAATCCCCAGTTTTAAGATGGCCTCTTAATTGATGCTTGATTAAAACGTAGTGATTTAAAGAACTGTATATAAAAAGAAACGCAAAGGCACATAGACCCAGAGCCATCAACGGCATCCAAATAAAGATGTAACACAGTTCATGAGCAGAGAAACTCATCAATTCCCGCCAATAAAAAGGGCATGGAAGTATAAATCCTAGAAGAATTGTCCCGTACAATTTAAAAAAAACATGCAAAAACAAACGACTGTTCGCCTTGTAATACGCGTCAGCAGGCATGATGTCTACATCCAGTGTTTTTAGTGTCTCAATATCCTGGGTGATGGCCTCTTTTAATTCGCGTGTATTCATTTCCTTGTTATTCATGGATAAGCTCCTTTTTTGGGACTGATTTATCATGATGATCGACCCATTTAGTGAAATAGGCAGGAACTACCAGATTAGTTTGCCCCAGTTTTTTTCCTGCCGCCACATCATTGTTGGTTGTACTCACTGCTTGTTGGTGTTGACTCTTAAGGTGACCTCCTCCGGCACTTGTTTTATTCACAGCACCATCAATCTGATGGTTAATTTTTTGCTGCATTCTTTGGGCGCTGCCTGCATCAACCGCTACTCCAGCTGCCATTCCTTGAGCCTGCAATGCATTACCATTCTTGTGATAGTCAGTGCTCATTTCCCCTTCTTTGGTACTCAATGGGTTGGCTGCGTGTTGATAAACAGAGTCAACCGTAGCACTTTTCCCTGAATTACCATAGCGTGCAATTAAGCCATCTCGTTGCTCACTGATAAACTCAGTTCCTAG
Organism: Legionellaceae bacterium; assembly: GCA_027326225.1. Classification (GTDB taxonomy): domain Bacteria; phylum Pseudomonadota; class Gammaproteobacteria; order Legionellales; family Legionellaceae; genus DAHWEW01. Next base: position 1,714 of record DAHWEW010000213.1, on the reverse strand, counting down.
TGTTTGTAATTTCTGCAATGAGGCCATGTCCCCTGGATGAGAGTACAAATCATCACGTTCCGATTCACTAGTACGGCTTGCAACAAACTTCGGAAATGCCTGATTAAGATCAGTGGTGATCTGATCTGAATTAGATTCCACATAACTTCTGGCGGTGCTGATGCGAGATGCTTTAGACATCGATGCATCATAGTTATGACTGGCGGTTTGCGCATCGCGCAAGTCAGCACCCATCTGATTAGAAAGACTAGCTCCTTCGGAGTGACTGTTATCAAACTGATGGGTTTGGGCAAAATGACTTACATAATTAAGTGCTTGATTAAAGTCTTGTGCTTCCCTAGCTGAAACATTGCTGTCAGATCCTTCATGAAACCGGTCACTACTGGTTGATGAGCGTTCAATTTTTGCATGTCCATCAACACCACCACTTGCCCCAAAAGTCCACTTTCCAAGCGTTCCTATAATACCTTTGTCACTGTCAATGCCAGCATGTACATTTAATCCAGCTGAGGTCATCCGCGCCAGCGCATCTTCCTGCGTTATCCCTTCCCGTTTTGCAACATCCGAGGCAATTTGAGTCATGGTTGATAGTGCCTGGTTGTATTGACCCGATTCACTTTCCGATACGCCATCACCTAGACGCAAATCGTGCCCTTGCATTTTAGATAACTGCACCGCACTATGAGCAAAATTCGACAAGGACGTTTGATAATGCTGCGATTCATTTGCTGCCGCTTGTTTTGATTCTTCAAACGCTTGATTCAATGAGCCACTTATGGCCTTAGAGTCTGAAATGTGGACAGGACCACGTGACATGCCTGGATTAACATCAAAAACGGCATCCCCACTTCCTGTGATGGTTTTTAAAACGCCACTTCCCATTTGCTCAGTACGCATCCCGTGCATGTTTGTCCAGTTGGAATCGTGTTTGTTCGCCGATAAGTTATTGGCACTGGTATTTTCATAATTCATATTCCATCCACTGTAGGAGGCCATGGATATATTACCAAGAGCTGCAGATTGCGCTTCACTAACCGACAAGGATTGAGCCATACCACCAAAATGTTGCGATGACGTACTTAAAATACTTCCAAGACCCTTAGTAATATAATAGGCAAGAACGGGCACACTTGTAGCCAGCGCACCGGCAGTATAAGCAAAGTTGCTGTGCAAGGTAGCCAGTGAATCAATATTGGAAAGGTAAAAGGAAGGTACGCTTTGCCAATCCAAGCAATATGCTTCAACAAAGAATGAGCAATTCATACGATAGTTATAAAAAGGATCATAAAAAACCAAAACATGCTGCTACAAGAGAGTTAACTGATAAAAATATAATTGGATATCCACATTACGCCACTTCTGATTTACCTTTTCATGCCCTTAAGTATGGGTATGGTCAAAAGAAAGTAGATGGTTTAACAGAATGGCGCTTAAGGCCTTGTTTTAGTGAAGATGGAACACCTGCCCATCCTCATCCCGGGAAGATATTTATTAGTCTATTATCCCCTTTACAAATGCATCAACATCGAATGCGCCATGTGGCAGGTATGCATAACAGAGAATTAATTCGTTTAGAAGGAACCGTAGCACCTGAACGGGAAACTTCTGCGCCCGGTGGTGTAGAGGAGGATATTCCTTTTTATGAAGAGTTACTTGAAATACCGTCATTTGCAGCTGATGTCTACAATGACTCATACAATGATAAATATGATAT
>DAHWEW010000212.1:0-4193 GCA_027326225.1 Legionellaceae bacterium | reverse complement strand
GCGGAAGAACTCGGAGCAGAGACAGGATGACTACGATGCCTACGGATGGACAACATGAACGACTCCGGTGAGACAGGGTAGGTAAGGAGTAGATATATCTAAGTATATACTAGAGGGACGGACCGACAACATTGATTTTTCTCAAGCAATCTATACAAATCTGAGTCATGAACATCTTGATTATCATCAAACCATGCATGCCTATGCTGCAGCCAAAGCGCTGTTATTCAAAACGCCTTCTTTGCAATGGGCCATTATCAATCATGATGATGCTTATGGTCATTTGATGTTAGAAGAACTACCCGAAAGGACGCAAACCTTAACTTATGGATTAAAAGAGGGATGTGATGTGCGAGCCATCAGCTGGAAAACCACCATGTCTGGCAGTCAAATAGAAATAGCCTCTCCCTGGGGCATCCATCACATAGAGGTAGCACTTCTGGGTAAATTTAATATTTACAACTCTTTAGCTGTTTTTGCGAGTTTACTCGCCAATGGGTTTAGTGTGGAAGAGGTGATTCCTGTAATGAAAAATTTGAAAGCCTCTCCTGGTCGCATGGAGGTCGTGTCTCTTCGGCCTTGTGTGATTGTAGATTATGCACACAGTCCTGATGCTTTAGAAAATGTGCTCATGACCTTAGGCCAATTAAAACAAAAACGGTTAGGCGTGGTTTTTGGTTGTGGTGGAGACAGAGATAAAACAAAAAGACCCATGATGGGACGTATTGCCAGTCTTCATGCCGATTTTGTGATAGTCACTAGCGATAATCCACGCACCGAAGTGCCAGAACGCATTATTGATGAAATCAAAGCGGGTCTTTTGTCTAATCATGCAAATACGATGACAGTGATTGATAGACAAGAAGCGATTCATCAAGCCTTAAGCATGGCAGATCAAGAAGACATTATCTTAATTGCTGGTAAAGGCCATGAATCGTATCAACAAATTGGCAAAGAAAAAATTCACTTTTCAGATCAAGAAGTCGTTCAAAAGTGGTTGGTGGAGAACTGACACAGTTACTCAATCGCAATTCTTTCATCAAATACAAAACATTTTCCCTGCCACAGCGAATGTTTGCTTGGGATTTTATCGATGTAATTTAAAATGCCACCTTCCAATTGATAGACCTCATTAAATCCTAGTTCTTTGAGATAAGCGGTTGATTTTTCACACCTGATTCCGCCTGTGCAAAACATAGCAATTTTTTTATTTTTTTTGTCTAGCAAATGATTTTGTACATAGGCTGGAAAGTCTCTAAAATTTTCGGTATGGGGATTTTCGGCATTTTTGAAAGTACCCAGTTCTACCTCATAGTCATTACGCGTATCAACAAGTACTACATCAGGATCTGTGATGAGTTGATTCCATTCGTCAGGAGATACACGAGTACCGGTGCATTTTAATGGATCAACGCCTGGAACTCCTAAGGTGACTATTTCTTTTCGAAATTTAACCTTGGCTTTATCAAAAGGCATCATATCGTCATAGGTTTCTTTGAAATATAAATCAGAAAAGCGAGGATCACGTCGTAAATACTCATATAAAAATGGGACTTCATCTGGAGTACCTGCAAAGCTACCATTGATGCCTTCGTGAGCTAAAATAAGTGTGCCTAAGAGATTGTGTTTTTTCATGACTTCAAGCAATGGAACTTTTAAAGTTTCATAGTCATCAAGCGGTACAAATTTATAAAAAGATGCAATAACGTATTTCTTCATTTTTTTACCTGGAACTTAGATGTGTTAACTGAATGGCAGGAATTATATCTATAACCATAAGGATCTGTCGACCATATCATGATGTTTATGGGCTAAACCCCAAACCTTCTTCATCAATCATTTGAGGTTGCTTCACTTGACTAAAAAAAGTTTGAATCGAATGAAAGTAAGTGGTTTCATTATCTGCGGGATGAGGCGCGGGGGGATGAATCACCGCTGGTTCTTCTTCTGTCATCAATTGGGTTAATATGGCATTTTTTATCTCGGGGGAAATGTTTGGATCCATATTGATTTTGGATTTGCTCTCGTTGATGAGCCCCACAAATGAGACACATAGTCTCGACAATTCACCTTTGATCTCTGTCACTTCTTCCACTTTTGCTGCAAGCGTTGTTTTGAAGAAGCTACATATACGCGAAAGAAAAAGAGATACTTGTACAAAAAAACCATCATACTTGGTTAAAAAGTCATCCAAATTAACCCCTAACAAAGCCACATCTTTTAGTTTTTTTTGATTGTATAAAACAATGGCACAAAGTTTGGCATAATCTGTCATGACCTGATTCAACAAAACTATTTTGCTCGAGCTATTTTCTAAGTCGAATTTTGAGAGTTCTAAAAATAATGATACCGTGCTCTCATCTTCCCCTACCAATGCTACGATGAGCTCTTTTCGCTTTTGATTGATGGCTTCAAGATTTGTTGAGCGTAATGTTTGAAATTGTTCGGTTGCCAATGCTTTTAATTTCTTTTTGCATTCGCTATCTATGGTTTCTGGTGTGATCCTATCCAGACCGCTTTTGATAAATTGAGGTGTCCAAGCTGCCATAAATCGAGTGACAATAGTTGGATAGTGGAGCACCTTACTCCCTAATTTTTTTGCGCTGTTTATGAGTCCTTCTGAACTGTCTAATTGTCTTATTCTATCACGCCATTCTTGCTTCAAAGCTTCAGTTGGTAATGTGTCAATGAGTTCTAAAACAAGTGCTCGATGTTCATCTACCAGTTGTTTGGCATCTTTTCTATCCGTAATCTTGACTTCATTTTCGTCGATGGCTGTCATGAGTGCTAATACTTTATCCATCTTGTCTTGGATATTTGCGCTCTCTTCTTTGTGCGAGATAAGTTTTTTTGTTTCAGAATCCACGTGCAACATTTGAGCGTTGATTCGCTTTATTTTTTCAAGTAATGGGATTTTTTCTTGCTTTATGATATTTAGGCAGGTCTGATTTAGAAAGTCATCTATCGTTGTTATCTCATCGATGCCTTCTTCGTCATTGTCTTCAGTGGGATTCAGAATATGTTCTATTTCATGGATTTTATTCTCTGTTTTCTTAAGTAACGCTCTTGTGGTTTTTTTGAGCTTGTCATGATCCAAACCATTAATGGTCATGACGCCAATTTTCCATACTTCAATATGATGTAATTTGACCTGTAAAAAGGTCAATGCGGTGTAGACGGACAGCAAGGTTTGTTTAGCGAGTTCTTTATTAGGATTTAGGATCACATATTGATCTAACCAATGATGAAGATTATCAAGCATGCCATTGACATGAATAGATAGATCGTTTGATGGATTTTCATAAAGGTGTTCAATATTGGTTTTGATATTTTTGACGATGGTCAATTCATGGGAAGCGGGATCTAGATTCTCATGATAATACTCTAGGACCAATTTGGTGTATACAAGTGCGCCAAAAGAGCGCGTTTTGTGGGATGCCCCAAAGTGTGTGTCTGGTACCTCTCCATGAGAGATATGATTTTTGATGGTGTTCAGATCAGAAGAATCAACGAATTCTTGAATGATGAGTGCATTGATGAGATATTTCATTTCATCGGCGGCATTTTCGCTTCGCCAAGTATTAAAAAGTTCTCTGAACCTCATTGTCTTTGCACTGTCTGCCATACGCTGCTTAACTCCAATATCCATGTCATCATATCATGCATGATGTTTTAGTAAAAACCTAAATGTTAAGATTATCATCCCATATTCAGTATAAAAAACATCTAATTATATAATAATTGAACATAGATTCCTATTATAATGCAATATTATTAACGGAACATTAGGGTAGGGGGGGGGGATGGTCATCAAATGTCAACTGATTCTAATGTCCAAGTAATCTTTTTGTTTGGTCCTCTAATCCTCTGATATCGTAAAAGAAAAAATCATGGCGATGAAAGTGTGCTTTTCTTTGAGTCAAAAAAGCGTGGGTTTTATTGGTTGCTTGTTTTAAAATCTGGGTATCTTGTTCAGGGTTGTATAAAGACAGAACAATTTCCTGCCAAGTTTCATGCCCTGTGAATGGCAAAGATTCAGGAGTGTTTGGGACAATATTGGCGGGTATGTCTTTTCCGTAGTGGAGATGGAGTTGTTGACTTATCTGAAAAACAGCTTCTATTTTAGCTTCGATGCTATGGCCTGCAATGTGAGGCGTGCAAAGTGTTGCAAAATCAACGATTGCTTCATTAAT
>DAHWEW010000211.1:0-4194 GCA_027326225.1 Legionellaceae bacterium | reverse complement strand
GGGTATTTCCGGTGGAATTTGTGGTGAGGGGGTATATTACTGGGACGACCAGTACGTCTTTATGGACTCATTATCAACAAGGTGTGCGTCATTATTGTGGTCATGATTTAGCAGATGGATTGGTTAAAAATCAACAGTTATCCCAACCCATTCTCACGCCAACCACTAAGGATGTGAACCATGATAGACCTATCAGTGCTGCAGACATTATCAATGAAGGTTTAATGACAGAAGCAGAATGGCAATATGCATCAACAGCGGCCATGCGTTTATATCACTATGGTGCAGAAGTTGCCAAAGACCATGGTTTGATTTTAGTGGATACCAAATATGAAATGGGTGTTGATGGAGAGGGGAACATTCGATTGGTCGATGAAATCCATACTCCCGACTCCAGCCGTTACTGGATTTTAGACAGTTATCTCTCTCGATTTCAGCAACAGCAAGAGCCTGAAAATGTGGATAAGGAATTTTTGCGTTTGTGGTTTGTGGAGCATTGTGATCCGTACCATGACAAGGAGCTTCCAAAAGCACCAGAGGAGCTGGTGATCACGCTCGCCTCCCGCTATATCCAATTGTATGAAATGATAACAGGCAATCACTTTCCATTTACAGAAAGCAAAGAGCCCGTGCTAGATAGAATATTGCGTCATATGGAGGCTTATCAAGGAGCCCTTGTGTGATCTGATACCAAGTGCCTCGCGCGCGTTTAACAAATTCACTTTAGATAAGGATGTATTCAGAAAACTGACAAAAAGGATGAAAATATGTGTGGCATCGTTGGGATTTTTAGTCATCAACCGGTTGCAGAAGCACTTTACGACAGCTTAATTCATTTGCAGCACAGAGGACAAGATGCCGCAGGGATTGTCACTTCTCATGAAGCGTTCTCTATCAAACAAGGGCTGGGATTGATCCGAGAGATTTTCAAGGAAGATGACCTTTTACACATGAAAGGTCATTATGGGATTGGTCACACCCGTTACCCAACTGCAGGTGGCCAGAGTCTGCAAGATGTACAGCCCCTTGTGGTTGATAAACCACGAGCGATTGCACTGGCTCATAATGGTAATCTCACCAACCATCAAGCATTAAGAGACGAATTGATTCGCCAAAATGTCACCTTGCATGCTTCTACGGATTCTGAAGTATTACTCTATCTCTTAGAGAATGCGCTAGGTGAAGTGACGCCACAGGAAGGAAATGAGGCGCTTTTTTTTGAAAAAATATGTGCGGCTGTACAAGTGCTTTTTGACCAAGCAAAAGGGTCATTTTCGGTGGTTGCCACCCTTCTTGGCAAAGGCTTACTGATCTTTCGTGACCCCCATGGCATTCGACCGTTGGTGATGGGGGAGCGAATGAATGCTAAAGGGTTAAAAGAATATATCTTCGCATCCGAAAACACCATGTTTTATCCGTTGGAGTTTCAACAAACCAATGATGTGATGCCTGCTCAAGTGATCTTTATTAATGAAGCAGGGCGAGTGTTTTCAAGACAATTAAATGCCAAACGATTCACACCCTGCATTTTTGAGTATGTCTATTTTGCAAGACCAGATTCCACATTGGATAAAGTGGGTGTTTATCAGGCGAGAATACGAATGGGTGAGATGTTGGCTCTGCGCTGGCGAGAAAAATATCCAGATTTATTGCCAGATGTTGTGGTGCCTGCACCATTTACTTCCAATACGGCTGCTAAGTCTTTTGCCGAAAGCATTAACGTACGCTATGTCGAAGGGTTATACAAAAATCCTTTTATTGGACGAACATTTATTATGTCCGGGGCACAAACCAGAAAAAAACAAATTCGGTATAAGTTGTCTCCACAATCTTCAGAAATTCAAGGAAAAAAGGTATTGATTTTAGACGATAGCATTGTCAGAGGCACAACCAGTCGTGAAATTGTCAAAATGTTGCGAGAACATGAGGCAGACAAGGTCTATTTTGTTTCGGCCAGTCCTCCTATTTCTGAGCCTTGTTATTTTGGGATTGATATTCCATCGCGAAAGGAGTTGATAGCTGCCAATTATACTGAGGCACAGATTGCTGAAGAGCTCGGAGTAGATTGCTTGCTTTATCAGGAGCTCGATGATTTGATTGAAGCTATTTTTGGCTCTGAAAACAAAACGATTGATGTTCCATGTATTGCTTGTATGAAGCAAAGCAGTCAACGTGCGCATCCGTTTCCTCGTAAACGCCAACATCATCTTCTTTATGATCAACAGGAGTTCACTTAAGCATGAATATCTTGATTGTGGGTTCCGGTGCAAGAGAGCACGCCATTGCCAAAGCTTTGACCAAATCAAACACCCATCCCACCCTTTTTTGTTGTGGGCAAACGGCAAATCCTGGGTTACTAGCACTGACTAAAGCTTATTGGCAGGGCCAAATGACAGAAATCAAGATGATGGTGTCAAAGGCTAAGGAATGGTCCATTGATATGGCATTTATTGGTCCTGAATTGCCGCTTGAACAAGGAATAACGGATGCTTTAGAAGCCATTGGTATAGGAGTGGTTGGTCCTAAACAAAAATTGGCTCAATTGGAAACGAGCAAAGCATTTACCCGTGACTTGATGAAGAAATTTCATATTCCAGGTGCCATTGCTCATCAAACATTTCATTCAATGATTGGGGTTGAAGATGCTTTGCAAGCATTTGGCGAGGATGCTTATGTCATCAAAGCCGACGGTTTGATGAGTGGCAAAGGGGTTAAGGTGGGGGGCGAGCATTTGCATTCATTTGCAGAGGCCTATTCTTTTTGCGAAACATTACACCATGCGGGCAAGTCTTTTTTGATAGAAGAAAAAGTGGTTGGACAAGAATTTTCTTTGCTTGCTTTTTGTGATGGAGAACGATGTTTTTCAATGCCTATTGTGCAAGATCATAAGCGCGCTTTCATCAATGATATTGGACCAAATACGGGGGGAATGGGAAGCTATTCTGATGCGTCGCACAAGCTTCCTTTTTTAACCGATGAGGATATCAATCAAGCGCAAAAAATCAATGAAGCTATGGTGATGGCCTTACGACAGGAGTGTGGCGCTCCTTATCGGGGCATTTTATATGGCAGTTTTATGGTGACCCGCCAAGGGCTTCGTTTGATTGAATACAATGCCCGTTTTGGTGATCCAGAAGCATTAAATATCTTGGCACTTTTAGAGTCGGATTTGGTATGCATCATGGAAGCTTTGGTGCATGGTCGTTTGACAGCTGATTTGATACAATTCAAGTACTTAGCCACCGTGTGTAAATATGCCGTACCTGAAGGCTATCCTGACGATCCGCTCACGCATTTTCCGGTAGATATATCTCGCGTCAAACATCAGGAGTATTTGTATTGGGGAAGTGTGAATGAAGTAGATGGGATGTATTATGGTACAAGTGGACGAACAGTAGCTGTTGTCGGCGTGGCTGAAACCATTGCTATGGCTGAAAAGATAGCCGAAGAAGAAATCAGACGGATCCAAGGCCCCCTTTATCATCGACCTGATATTGGCAAACCAGACCTGATTCAAAAGCGCATTCATATGATGAAGGAGCTCAGAAACCTTCCAGAGCTTGTGGGATGACTCCATGAAATTAGGCATTTTGGGTTCAACGCGTGGGACCAGCATGCAAGCATTACTTAAGGCTTCAGCGCAACATCAAGTACCCTTGGATATTGCACTGGTCTTGAGTGATAGAGAGAAAGCTCCTATCCTCGAGCGGGCAAAAGAAAGAGCGATACCTCATTTTTTTATAGATAAAATGGGGTTGACTCGAGAGGCGTATGATAGGCAATTGACCTTTCAACTAGAACGACATGCGGTAGACTTGGTGTTATTGATTGGATATATGTCGATTTTATCTCGAGAATTTTTTCATCATTGGCGCCATAAAGTGATGAATGTTCACCCCTCTCTTCTTCCTCTATTTGCCAAAGGTATGGATAGCCATGTTCATCAAGCGGTCTTAAGTGCAGGCAGTACAGAGTCAGGGTGTAGTGTGCATTACGTTACAGAAGACATTGATGCAGGTCCTTTGATAGTGCAAAAAAAATGTATGGTTCTCAAAGAGGATACAGTTGAAACCCTAAAGGCGCGTGTGCAAGCATTAGAGGGCGAGGCATTATTGGAAGCAATTTTACAACATGAAAATCAATGCGCCTATCCCATATAAGAACCCTGAGGCACAAGATATTAAATTTGTAGAG
>DAHWEW010000210.1:0-4206 GCA_027326225.1 Legionellaceae bacterium | reverse complement strand
AATTTTGTTTCTTTACAATACGCATTAAAATCATGAATAAAGGGCTACTACTCATCAATCTCGGCACACCCGAAAGCCCGGATAAACGTTCAATTCGACAATATTTAAGTGAGTTTTTAGCGGATAGAAGGGTAATCACTCTTCCAGCCCCCTTACGTTACCTTCTTCTCTATTGCGTTATATTACCTTTTCGCTCAAAACAGGCTGCTCATGCCTATCAAAATATTTGGACCCAAGATGGCTCACCCTTACTTATCCACAGCCGAAGTCTGCAAAAAAAATTGCAAAAAAAACTCGGAAGTGAGTACACCGTTGCTTTAGGCATGCGCTATGGAACACCCTCTATTGAAGCTGCATTAGAGCAATTAACCTCATGCAGAGATATCACGATTCTCCCTTTATTCCCCCAATATTCATCCGCCGCGACTGGCTCAACAATTGAACAAACCTTAAAATTGCTTGCCGTCAAAACCATTCACCCCTCCCTGCGAATCATTCGTGATTTTCACAATCACCCTGATTTTATTACTGCTCAAGCAACGCTTATACAACCTTACCTTACCGACCACGACTTCATTTTATTCAGTTATCATGGCTTACCTGAACACCACCTTGTTCAAGGTGGATGTCAGTCAAACTGTAAAAAAGCTTGTCCCTCTACGGCGAAGCTGGATACTTCATGTTATCGTGCTGAATGCTTTCAAACCACCCATAGTATTGCCCATGAACTTCATCTCAATGAGACACAATACTGTACATCATTCCAATCCAGGCTAGGAAAAACGCCTTGGATAAAACCATACACCGATGAAATACTATCTGCACTGGTTGAACGAGGCATTAAACGATTGGCTATTGTTTGTCCGTCATTTGTTGCAGACTGTCTGGAAACCCTTGAAGAAATCGGCATCCGTGCAAAGCAGCAATGGCTTCAACTCGGTGGAAAACAATTAACCTTGATCCCCTCCTTAAATGACTCAAATTTATGGGTTAGTGCAATTCACAATTTTTTGTGCTATACAAATTAAGATAAGGTCAGTAATTCCCGTTTCAATCTGAAGTGTTGATATGCATTTTAATCGGAAATTAAACTAAAGATTTCTGATTAAAAGCAGTTTTAGACAAGACGTCTATGGCGGAAATTTCTGAAATAAGGTCCACCTAGTGGGAGAGAATATGTTTAATAAACAATTCGCCGATCGTTTAAATCAAGAGTTGGATAAAATAGATGTCCCTAAGCCCTTGGATGAGCGCATCGATGCTTTTTCAAAACTGATTCACGTACCACGGTTCAAAGCAGAAACCATTCTAAGTGGACATATACCATCTGAACCAGAGCTCATTGATAGAATAGTCCATGAATTAGAGGTCGATCGCGACTGGCTATTAGGCTCGGCAGGGAAAGATTAGCGACCAGCAATCGCTAATTGATAATCCTTCGCCAGTAGCGCTGCCTGATGGGGCATCGTAAAAAAAGCAACCAATTTGCCCGTTGGATCTAATAACATCACCGTACCCGTATGCTCAATATTGTAATGTTGAGTGTCGTTTTTGCCTTGTGGATGGACTTTAACATATGCAATTCCCATCTCTTTCGCCACTGCCTTCACGACTTCTTCATTGGCACCCCGAGCACCTATAAAATCAACATTAAAAGCAGTTACATACTGATGAAGCTTTTCAACCGTATCCCGCTCAGGATCTAATGAAACCAAAACCACTTGTGGCAAAGGTTTAACCCCTTGCGCTTCTAGCAAATGCACCATTTGGCTTAATTCGGCCATGGTGGTCGGACAAATCGTAGGGCAAGTGGTAAACCCAAAAAACATCATTGTCCAATGATGCTCAAGACTCGCATTATTAAAGGGACCATCTGTGCCCATCAACTCGAACACACTAACATCTCTCGGCTTATCAAGCCAAGTACCATGAAATTCTGCCATTGCCTTCTTAGGCGCTCGACTCATATATTGAGACATGAAGAGCCCCATACTTAAACCAGCAAAAGCGAGTAGCAAGACCACCGTAATGAGCACACGATTATGTTTATTTTGCATCATTTTCTCCTCACCTAAGATTATCTTTTTTTAGGATTATATTTTGTCATACCAATGATCAACCAATAGAAAGACAAACAACAGCATCAGATATACAATTGAAAATCGAAAAGTACGCATGGCAATGACCGCCTCTTCACGACAATACAATCTAACCGCCCAATACATAAACCGCACACCAAGCAGCACCGCGCCCACCAAATATATCACACCACTCATACCCACCAAAAAGGGCAAAATACTTACTACTAACAACAAAATGGTATATAACAAAACATGTAATTTCGTATGACGGATCCCATAAATGACGGGCAACATGGGTATTTCAGCATTCCGATAATCCTCAAACCGATAGATAGCCAAAGCCCAAAAATGTGGTGGAGTCCATGTAAAAATAATTAACACAAGCAATAATGCCTGTGGATCTAACTGATTGGTGACTGCTGTCCATCCTAATAAAGGCGGAGCAGCTCCTGCCAACCCCCCAATCACAATATTTTGTGATGTTGCTCGCTTCAAATAACCCGTATAAATGCCAGCATATCCAATTAAGGTCAAAAACGTTAAACAAGCAGTTAGTGTATTCACCCACAGCGTGAGGATAGCTAATCCAGCTATACCCATAATCAATGCAAACCATGAAGCCTGAACAACTGAAATTTGACCTCGTGCAACTGGTCTTTTTTTAGTCCGGGCCATTAGCGCATCGATACGTTTATCCACCAAATGATTAATCGCTGCAGCACTCCCGGCGCATAAACCAATACCGAGCAAAGTAACAACCACAGTCACGAAAGGTACAACACCGGGGGCTGCAAGAAACATACCCACCAACACCGTTAATAACATCAACATCACAACTCGAGGCTTACATAATTCAAGGTAATCACGAAAAGACGTGGTAGATACGTTAACCTCAGAAGGAGCTTGCATTTCTCGCCTCACCTGATACTAAATAACGCATGACAAAAAATACAGCCAACAATAATGCAGCAATACCGTTATGCAATACCGCAATCGGTAAAGGAAGTAACTTAATCACATTTAGGATTCCTAATGAAAACTGGATTAAAACCAACAGCGCGGCAAAAAAAGCAGCGATACGCAAGGACACGAATCTAGCCCTTGCCCACAACCAACCCGATAGGATCAAAACATAGCCTGCCACAATAATAGCACCCATCCGATGTACAAATTGAATCGTAACTCGAGCATCCGAATCAAGCAAACCGCCTTGATAATTCATACCAAGAGGTGAAAATAATTGAAAGGCCTCAGAAAAATGCATTGACGGCAACCATTGTCCATTACACTGAGGAAAACCAACACAAGCGAGACCCGCATAATTTGAACTGACCCATCCACCTAAAGCAATTTGACAAAATACAAAGACCAAGCCCACGGTAATCCAAAATCGCCATAAAGAATTATCTGCCTGTCTAGACGCACTTAATTGCATCCTAAAATAGCAAAGACTCGAAAAAATCAAAATACCACCTAACAAGTGTCCCATTACCACTAAGGGTAATAACTTAAGTGTCACCGTCCACATCCCTAACAAAGCCTGAAAACCAATCAAAACCACTACAGTCAAAGGCAGCCTCCAAGGAATCCCTTGTCCTTGCCGATTAGCACGAAAAACACACCCATTAATGAGTACAACAAGAAGAACTAAACTCCCGGCAATATAACGATGAATCATTTCAGTCCACGCTTTTCTTGATTCAATGGGTACATCAGGATATCGTGCTTGCGCATCAGACAATTCACTTTGGGTCGAGGCCACTGCCATTCGCCCATAACATCCAGGCCAATCAGGACAACCCAGTCCGGCATTTGTTAAACGGGTATATGCACCAAGCATAACAACAAAAAGAGAAATGACGATTGAAAGTGTAGTCATTCGACGTAATAGGATTAATAATGGCATCTTAGTTACTCTTAATTAACAGATGTTTAATATCACGGTACACATCGTCTGAGTCTGCTGTTACCGCATATGAGAGCACGACAAACCCTTGAGGATCCGCAATAAAAATTCGTCGATGATGTTGATCAACCCGCAATAAATTCATTTCTTTTTGCGTCAGATAAAGCAACTTTGTATCACTTTTCTTCAGTATATTCAACCTTTGTAATAAAGCTGGGC
>DAHWEW010000020.1:0-13317 GCA_027326225.1 Legionellaceae bacterium | reverse complement strand
CACGGCGGTTTTTGGCGGCCAACGTTCCTACAATAAAAGTAAAAACGATAGATAAAATCAAGGCAATGAACATGCGTAAAACGGTTCTAAGGGCATATCCAGGTAAAGCCGTTGGGGATAATGAGATAGGCAGCGGCAATCCGAGTGAATAGGGTCTAGCCATTTGCATGCCGGCCCAACCTAAAAAGAAAAGGATGGAAAAAATCAAAACCAGCAGCAATAAATCCCAGCGATTAAAATACCGGCTGACATGTTCGTGATTAACAAAATAATATCTGGTGTTGCTCACTAAAACCCTCCCACGTAGAATAGGGAACTCGAAATCATGATGAAATCCGTAAGTTATAATCCCGGAAAAAGCCTTCAGGAGCTATCGATGGACTACAAAAAGATTATTCTACTCTATTTTCTACTGCTTGCCCTACCCTTACGAACAATTGCCGCACAGACGCCTACTGAACTTTCTGTTTGGGTGAATGAGGCCATTGTTGCAACTTATACTTATAACTATCAAAATGAACTGACAAGACAAAAAGAAATTGCCCACTATTTCACTTCAACCGGCTGGATTAATTACACCAAAGCATTGACAGAATCAAAGCTTCCAACAGCAGTGAAAAAAAATGCCTATAGTGTCAGCGCCGTTGCAACCATGCCACCCATCATCAAATCACTCCATCAAAACTACTGGCAAGCGATGATGCCAGTGTTGGTGGTTTACTAAAATCCACAATATAGACAAAAACAAACCTTAAATGTAACCATTGAATTTACGGCCGTAACCCTTGGTGGTGTACGAGGCCTTGCCATCACAAGTCTGATAGCAAAAGAAGCTGCCCCAAGTTGCATATGTTGTAAGGAACCCTCGTGACGTTGACTAAGTCATGATTCTGAAAATCACCAAAGTTAGGTGCAAAACGATAAGCACACTCACGATACCTATGGTCACATTAATCTTTTGGGGCATATAGGTATCTAAAACGGCATGCTTTGGTTGATTAGGATCATAATACACCACAACGTCTTCATTTTTTTTGAATGACATCACTGTTTCAAATGCCATTTGTCTGGCATGTTTGCTATGACGGCTGACATGAGCTGTATCAAGAAAAAAAGACTGACCCGTATAATCTATATCCCCTACTTGATAGATATACTCAATTTTAGGCCACAAACTATGCCCATGAGATGACCACTCACAGTGAGTGATCCGCCCTTTTGCCTTGATCCAATCTTTTGCTTTTAACGTCTCTTTCCGATGATGCAAAAAATATTTGAATACTATCAACAAAAAGATGAGCCAACCTAAATCAAGTAATGTTTGCCAAGAGATAAAGCGACCTATCATAAAATGACCTCATTTGTTTCGAATGGCTTGAACCTCTTGATGACTCTATTCATCTCGGTATAATCACTTCTAGCAAACAATTCGTCAAGGAATCTATATGATTGCAAAAACACCTCTTCACGCAAGCCATCTAGCGCTTGGTGCCAGATTGGTTGACTTTCATGGCTGGGAGATGCCCCTTCATTACGGCTCGCAAATGGAAGAACATCATGTGGTTCGACAACATGCAGGGATGTTTGATGTTTCCCATATGACTGTTGTTGACGTTTTAGGAGCTGGCGGACGCCAATTTTTGCGAAAATTATTAACCAACGATGTCGATATTCTTGAACATACTGGTCGCGCACTTTATAGCTGCATGTGTAATGAGCATGGTGGAATTATTGATGATCTGATTGTTTATCAACGCTCACCTGATAATTATCGCTTAGTGCTCAACTCTGCGACCAGAACAAGAGATTTAGCCTGGATCCGTGAAAAAATCAAAGGATTTTCTGCCGGCTTGCAAGAACGAACGGAGCTCTCCATGCTTGCAGTCCAAGGTCCCGAAGCCATTAAGAAGACCTTAACTATCTTATCCCCCGCACAAGCTGATGCCATATCGACGCTCACGAGTTTTGAATGTGTCGATGTAGACAGCTGGTTTTTTGCACGAACAGGGTATACGGGTGAAGATGGTCTTGAAATCATCCTTCCTCAAGATGAGATTGCTAGCCTGTGGGCATTGTTATTAAAGGCTGGAGTGAAACCCTGTGGCCTTGCCGCGCGTGACACACTTCGTCTTGAAGCAGGAATGTTCCTTTATGGCCAAGATATGAATGAATCCACAACCCCATTAGAATCAGCTTTGACGTGGACCGTAAAATGGCAACCTGAAGATCGTGATTTTATTGGCATGGGAGCCTTGCTTGCCCAAAAACAACGCGGGTTAAAACGAAAACTTGTGGGACTTATTTTGGATGACAAGGGCGTGATGCGCACTGGCAATCGGGTGGTTATAGAAGGCCATCATGATGGGATCATTACCAGTGGAACCTATTCACCCACCTTAGCAAAATCCATTGCTTTTGCGCGAGTCCCGATAGAAACTGAAAACACAGTCATGGTCGAAATCCGCAATAAACTCATCCCAGCAACTGTCACAAAACCCCGCTTTGTAAAACATGGGAAAGCGATTTAACTCGAACAAAGGAGTTCATAATGAGCGATACACCACAACACTTAAAGTTTACCAGAACACATGAGTGGCTAAACACAGATCAAGATGATATGATCATAGGCATTACCGCCCATGCCCAAGAATTGCTTGGTGACATGGTTTTTGTTGATCTCCCTGAAGTAGGAAGAGAAGTGAGTGCGGGAGAAGAGATTGGTGTGGTTGAATCAGTCAAAGCAGCCTCCGACTTTTATGCCCCAATCAGTGGTACAGTGATGGCCGTCAATCATAAGGTATGTGAAGATCCTGCCATTGTGAACCAAGATCCATACGGTGCTGGTTGGCTGGTGAAGATTAAAGCCAAAAATATCGATGAAATCAATAACCTATTGAATGTGACACAATATCAAAATGAGATTGCAGAGGATCATTAATCATGC
This sequence comes from Legionellaceae bacterium, assembly GCA_027326225.1. Classification (GTDB taxonomy): domain Bacteria; phylum Pseudomonadota; class Gammaproteobacteria; order Legionellales; family Legionellaceae; genus DAHWEW01. The sequence continues at coordinate 10,373 of DAHWEW010000020.1, read as the reverse complement.
CGTATATTCCTCACACCCTTGATGACAAATTGGCCATGCTTACAAACATGGATGAAACTGATGTAGGGGCCTTGTTTGACGAAATTCCATCGAATTTACAATGTGATGAGTTTAAAAACATACCCACTGGCATGAGTGAAATGGCCATGCAAAACCATGCGAATGCATTGGCCAACATGAACCAAAATGGCATTTGTTTCATGGGAGCAGGCAGTTATGAGCACCATATCCCTGCAGCCGTTTGGGATATTGCTTCACGTGGGGAATTTCTCACTGCATATACTCCTTATCAAGCTGAGGCAAGTCAAGGCACTTTACAACTGCTTTATGAATATCAAACCATGATTGCTGAACTGACTGGCATGGATGTTGCTAATGCTTCGATGTATGATGGGGCAACCGCTCTCGCAGAAGCCGTGTTAATGGCAGTACGCATCAATCGTCACAGCCAATCAAACCGAGTGTTAATTGCAGGGACGGTTCATCCCCTCTATCGCGATACATTGCAAACCATTGTCCAAAATCAACACATTGAAGTGATTACGTTGCCGTTTGATATCACACAAGGAACAACCCCGCTCAGTGCCCTGGAAAAATTCAAGGGCGAAGACATCACAGCTTTGATTATTGCACAACCTAATTTTTTTGGTTGCTTAGAAGAAGTCGATGCCATGACCGATTGGGCTCACGCCAACCAAACCATTCCTATTGCAAACGTCAATCCGGTATCGCTTGGTCTCTTGAAGCCTCCAAGCCTATGGGGCACGCATGGAGTAGATATTGTGTGTGGAGAAGGGCAACCTTTTGGTTCACCCATGGCTTCAGGTGGCCCTTATTTTGGTTTTTTTAGTACGCGTCTCCAACATGTCAGACAAATGCCTGGCCGTTTGATTGGTCGCACCTTAGACAAAGATGGAAAAACTGGCTACACACTCACTTTACAAGCACGTGAACAACATATTCGACGTGGCAAAGCAACTTCAAATATTTGTACCAACCAAGGTTTACTGGTCACTGCTGCAACCATTCACATGAGCTTATTAGGCGCAAAAGGACTTCACGATGTAGCTAGCCTTTGTCATCATAATACCCATGAGCTTGTCACACAGTTAACCCAAATCAAAGGAGTTGAACTCGTTTTTCAAGCACCTTATTTTCATGAAGCTTTGTTGTCTTTCAATAAACCTATACAAGAAGTGTTACATGCACTGAATCAAAAGGGCATCAATGGGGGTTATCCCGTTGGCTCTCATTATTCACAATTGCCTAATACGCTATTGATTTGTGCCACAGAAATGCGAACCGATGAAGACATTGCCTACTACGCACAAATGCTTCAACAAATCATGATGACTGAGGAATAAGATGTTTATTGTGCAGCTAACCTACAAAGAACCGCTCACTGAGGTCGATAAATACTTGCAAGCTCATCGAGAGTTTTTAGATTACTATTATAAGCAAGGCTTGCTACTGATTTCAGGACCGCTGAAACCGAGAACAGGTGGTGTTATTATTGCACTGACCACAGACAGAGCGCATTTAGAATCCGTATTACAGCAAGATCCTTACTTTCTTGCTGAAATTGCAGACTATCAATTGATTGAATTTACCCCGGTACAACATCGAAAAGAGTTAGCAGATATGATTCATTCTACGGAAGGCAAATTATGTTGATCTTTGAACAATCTACCAATAATCGCCAAGCCACAGCGCAAGCTCCAAACATCAAGACACCTGTGCACACGATTCCAAAAGAATTTTTAAGGTCATCCTTGCCTCGCTGGCCTGCTTGTTCAGAGTTACAAGTGGTGAGGCATTTTACCCGACTTTCACAAAAGAATTTTTCCATTGATACTCATTTTTATCCTTTGGGTTCATGCACGATGAAGTATAACCCCAGAGGGGTGCATAAAGCGGCCTCCCTGCCAGGATTTCTCAATCGTCATCCCTTAGCAAGCCCCGAAACAAGCCAAGGGTTCTTGAGCATCCTGTATCACTTACAAGCATATATCAGTGAAATAACGGGAATGCCTGGTGTTTCTTTAACGCCTATGGCGGGATCACAAGGAGAATTTGCAGGCGTTGCTATGATCAAGGCTTATCATCAATCGCGTGGAGACAGCCATCGAGATGAAATGCTGATTCCAGATGCAGCCCATGGCACAAACCCCGCTTCTGCAGTCATGTGTGGTTATAAAGTGATTGAAATCCCCACCAGCGCCAATGGTGAAATGGATCTTGATAAACTACGCCAAAAACTAGGCCCAAAAACAGCAGGGATCATGCTCACCAATCCTTCCACATTGGGGCTATTTATGCGTCAAATCGAAGAGATTGCAGCACTGGTTCATCAAGCAGGTGGGTTGCTGTATTACGACGGCGCCAACTTAAATGCCATTCTAGGCAAAGTACGCCCTGGAGACATGGGCTTTGATATCATGCATCTTAATTTACACAAAACATTTGCTACCCCTCATGGAGGGGGAGGACCGGGAGCTGGCCCCATTGCTGTAGGCAATCGCTTACTTCCTTTTCTTCCGTTGCCTATTGTTGTGAAAGAAAATGAACAATATCGCTTTGCTGATAAAAGCGACTATCCACAAAGCATCGGCCGCTTATCTTGTTTTATGGGCAATGCCGGTATTTTGCTTCGCGCTTATTTTTATATTCGAGTCTTAGGTAAGGAAGGATTGCACAGAGTTTCAGAGTTTGCCACTTTAAATGCCAATTATCTTCTGAGTGAATTGTGTCAAGCAGGATTTTCTAGCGCCTATCCCAAACGACGAGCCAGTCATGAATTTTTGCTCACGTTAAAACAAGAAAAAAAGGATTATGGCATTACTGCCATGGATGTTGCCAAGCGTTTATTAGATTATGGGTTTCATGCGCCAACCACCTACTTCCCTTTGTTGGTTCCAGAATGCTTACTGATTGAGCCGACTGAAACAGAATGCAAAGAAGAATTAGACCGATTTATCAGTGCCATGAAAAGCATTCTTGAGGAAGCAAAGACCCATCCAGAGTTACTGAAAAATGCGCCTCATCATCTGCCCGTCAAAAGATTAGATGATGTGAAAGCCGCGCGAGAACTTGATTTGAATTACTATGCTCATCGGGATTGATTAGGGGCGTGGGGCGGTTGCTTCTTCCTCTGAGACTTGATGCTCAACCGGCAGTTGGGCAATATTGGTATGAGGGAAAACAAGGCTTAAAAGCGCTCGGCTAAAATCTGTAGAGGCTTCTTTGAAATCTGCTTCACTTAAGAAAAACATAACTGTTGGAATTTCGGAAATAATTTTGAGAATATTTTCTTTGTATTCAACATGAATCGTTGGGGGTCGATGTGATTGCCACCCATAATCGCTTAGCACTGGCGTCCATTGAGTGAGTTCTAGAACTCGACGATCATGGGTTAACGCATCATCAGTCACCAATTGTGCACCTGTTCCAGGATCTTTCATCAAATAGGTTGTCGTTGTGATATAACGTGAACGCATCATTCCACTCCTAAAGAGTTGATCATCTTCTTTAGGATAGATACTGAAAATTAAGGGTTTGTTAAGAGGATGGGGTCATGGATGTAAAAAAATTGTAAAATTAGTGCAACGTTTAACTGTACTTAAAGGAGAGTATTGATGTGGTCAAAAACAATTGCAGCGCTTATCCTTGGATGCGGATTTGCTTTAAGCGGCTATTTTGTGGCTGATGGTTTGATTGATTCACGTCAATATGCACGTTACGTTGAAGTGAAGGGTTTGGCTGAAAAAATTGTCAAATCTGATGAGGCCATTTGGACCTTAAACATCAAATTAGTGAACAATCAATTACCAACGCTTTATCAATCCATTGATGAGGCCGAAGAAAAAACGAGGCAATTCTTAATCAAACAGGGATTTACACCCAGTGAAATCACCACCAATCCTGTTTTGGTTACTGACAATCAAAGTGTTTCTTATAATCAAAATGAAAACATGCCCCGTTATAGTGCCGACACGGGCTTCACCGTGAGCACACGTCATGTAGAGCAAGTAGCCATGGCCATCCAAAAGACTGGTGATCTTGTCCAACAAGGGGTTGTTGTGACCACCTCTAATGCGATATACCGTTTTAATGATTTAAACGCCATCAAACCCTTGATGCTTGATGAGGCAACGCAAAGTGCGAATGCTGCAGCGCAAAGTTTTGCCAACAATGCTCGAGCTTCATTGGGCTATATTCGTCGAGCCAACCAAGGACTATTTACCATCACAGATGCAAACTCTAACTTTGATTCAGGAAATGCCATCATGAAAAAAGTGCGTATCGTCACCACGGTTGAGTTTCAATTGAAATAAAAGGGCGTTGGCCACAACAAAGTTTACACGCATTTCTTCCTAAATTCTGATGAATGCTTACAAAAGACTTTTATCTAGAAAAGAAATACGTTATAAAGAATAAGCCTGTATCAAGGATTGATAGGCTTGAAGCACTGTGAAATAGCGTTTAATAGCAACACCGAGACAAACGCTTTGATCTTTTGCACACAGCCACACAAAATTTCTCAAGGAGGGAAGAATGAACAGCAAAGTGTTTTCACAACGGTTTAATAGGGAGCTATCTTTATTAGGCTTTCCTGAAGACCTAGCAGAAAAAACAAAAGCTGTATCTAAAGTTTTTGGTGTGACTCGCCATCTAGCGAATGCAATGATCTTTGGCCATATGTTACCACCAGAAGATCAACTGGATAAAATTGCTGAAATTCTGGAAGTCTGCCCACAATGGTTAAGTGGCAAAACAGATCGGAAAAAAGCATACTCAGGACGAGAATCCATTGAAAACGGGTAGTTTGGATAAGATTAGGTTATAATCTAGCCTGACATACTGGTAGAATGAAATGGAATGCTTGAGTTTTTGCATTGGCAATAATATTGATCTCACAAGGTTGGATACTCATTATAAGACAACCATTGTTGGCTATGCATCGGTAAAATCGCGTGATGTATTGAAATTAACACCCTGCGATAACAATCAGGTGTTGGTGTTTGTATTTAAAAATGGCACCGTGGTATCGTGGGGGGTTAAGCGCCACAAGATGGCAGCATACCTTGACACCATCAATTTGTTTGCCAACAAACCCATTTCATTTCGCGTCCATGATGAATTTAGCTTTAAAAACGGCGATAAAACGGCCATTGAACCCCATGATTTTTTTGATGTAGATTGTTTATCCATTGAAACCGATAGTGATGAATTGAAACTCAGTTTATCTTATGGATTTTCCCAATCCGTAAAATTACAGTATTTTGAAACCATTCTAGAAGCATTGATTGAAAAATACACCCCACTGATTCATCAGTTATCTTACAAAGGTGGTATGCCAGTCACCCGAAATCAGATCCGTCATGTGATAGGAGAAATCTTAAGTGCCAAAAGTGAAATGAATCTGATCAGTAATTTTTTGTATCACCCAAAGTATTTTTGGCAACATCCAACCCTTGAAGATCATTACATTATGCTGGAGCGATATTTGCATATTCAACGACGGGTCAATGCGATGAATCATAGACTGGATACGCTCAATGAAATTTTCGATATGTTCAATAGCTATCTTGAATATCGCCACTCACATAGCCTAGAAATCATTATTATTGTTCTCATTTCTTTTGAAATAGCGTTCAATGTATTCAATTTTCATTTTTAACAAGTTTCATGAGTGTAACCAATGACCTATTTTAAAAGCGATGCATCGCTCAAAACAGAGCTTTATGCGGGCATCACTACTTTTCTAACAATGGCATACATTGCCTTTGTGAATCCCGCCATTTTGCAAGATGCAGGAATGAACCAGGGATCTGTTTTTACCGCCACCTGTATGGTCTCGGCCTTTGCCACGCTCCTCACTGGTTTATATGCCAATACTCCTATTGGAGTAGCTCCAGGCATGGCATTGAATATTTACTTTGCATACAACGTAGTCAAAGAACTCTCTTTTCCCTGGCAACAGGCTTTAGCCATGGTATTTGTGTCTGGCTTGTTGTTTTTTTTGATAAGTTTAACAAACCTTCGTCGATTATTGACAGAAGCCATTCCACATAATCTTCAGATTGCGATTCTTATTGGCATTAGTTTATTAATCGCTTTGATTGCTTTACAAACCAATCACCTGATTGTTCGTGGGAATCATACCATGATGCACCTCGGGGACATTGGCCGTCCAGAAAGCCTCTTATTCTTTTTAGGGTTTCTTTTCATCTTAGTGCTAGATTATTATCGAATACCGGCAGCCATTATCATCAGCATTATCTCGATTACTTTGCTCAGTTTATTGCTTGGACTCTCAACATGGCATGGGATGATGTCCCTCCCTCCCTCAATAAGTCCCACCTTATTTCAACTAGACTTTACAAGTTTAGGCACCGTTGAGGGTTTAAAAACGATGTTTGCTTTCTTTTTAATCGCCATGTTTGATGCCACAGGAACGCTGATAGGATTACTCAATCAATCTGTTTTTAAAGATAGACCTCGTTATAAAGAACGGTTAATTAAAAATTTAACCTCTGATGCAGCAGGTTCTGTATTAGCTGGGTTATTTGGCTGCGCGAATACGTCACCCTTCATTGAATCTGCAGCAGGGATACAAGTAGGGGGACGCACAGGGGTCACTGCCGTCGTTATTGCCCTTGGATTTAGTTGCATGCTGTTTTTTTTCCCATTGGCTCAAACCATTCCAACCTTTGCGGTAGGTCCTGCTTTACTCTATGTAGCCTGTTGTATGATGAGAAACTTAAGCGAGTTGAAATTAGTAGAAATCACCGAAACTGCTCCTTGTGTGTTAACCATCATGATGATCCCTTTTACCTCATCCATTGCTGATGGAATTGGTGCTGGCATTATTTTATATACCTTAATGAAATTACTGACTCGCCAGGCCGTCAATGGAATGTTGTGTAGCTTGTGTTTGTTATTTGTTGTCTTTTTTATGATCAGCTGATGAATATTCGCCCCCACGTTATCATAGCACTTTATTTTGGCTTACTTTTGCTCATTGCCCCCGTTAACTTACTCACTTTTGATACTTACTATTACTGGGAATGGAGTCGGCATCTACAGTTATCGTATTATGATGGCCCGCCCTTAATAGCCTATTTCATCAAATCATCGACCTTACTTTTTGGCGATACTTTATTTGCATTAAGCTTTGTTGGGATTGTCTCTGTCGCTCTAACCAGCTGGATTATTTATAAAACAGCACGGCTATTTTTATCGATAGGAGCAAGCCAGATTGCTCTGTTGTTGTGGTTATTTTCACCCTTCATGACCATAGACCTATTAAAACAAACCACCTATGACACACCACTCACTTTATTTTGGGCCTTATCGATTTATTTTGTTGTTCGATTTATTCAGTGGAATCAAACAAAAGACTTATATCTTTTAGGACTAAGCATTGGCTTGATGATGCTTTCAAAATATTCTGCAGTGGTGCTGATTTTAGCCTTATTCATTTTTTTGTTGACGACCTCTTATCGCTATCTCTTTAAAACACGCCATTTTTACTTCGTGTGTATCCTTGCACTACTGGTGTTTAGCCCCGTCATCTTATGGAACATTGAGCATCACTGGGAATCTTTTACCTATCAACTAAATACCCATCAATTGAGAAATCAAGTATCGCCACTATTTTCTATAGGTAAAGCATTTGTATTTTATTTTTTACCTGCCTTAAATGTCATGATGCTACCAGCCACCCTGTGCTGGCTGAAACGACCCTATTTATTTATCCCAAAGAAGGCTTCATCAAAAGATACATATGCGCTCACTGTGTATCTCTTAATGATCATTTGCACCACCTTTTTTTTCTTTTACCTCATTCTCTCGGCAAAAACAGCGTTGAGGGTCAATTGGCTTAGCCCCTATTTAGTGACCAGTGCATTGTTGGCTGGCGTTTGTTATGAGAGGTTCCATTATCACAAAGCACTCGTTGGCCTCATTATAGTCTATGGGATGTTAAGCGTGTTTATCATGCTAAATAACACTTATTTTTATAGCATCAACAAGTCAGAAAAACTCATCCATTACCAACTGATTGAACAATTGAATCACACCTATCCTCACTTACCCAAAACCGTTATCTCCACAGGATGGTTCGAAGCACGGATGCTCTTTTTTCTGAACCACAAACCCAAGGTCTACACGCTCCATTGCAATTCCTTGGAAAATCAATATGCTTTATGGAGCACTTCTATTGTCAAGCAGATTAAAAGTAAATCACTAGAACATATTTTGTATATCGACCCTTACGATAGAATCGACTGTATCAAGCCTTACTTTGATCAATGTGTTCCATTATCGACTCCCACCTATCTCTATCAAAACAAGCGCTATACAATCTATGCTTATCTATGTTCTAACTTCCTAACTCATCATGATAGTCTCATCCCATCAACTAAATAACGAACAGCTCCTGCAGCTTGATGGTCTTTGTGCTGAGTGTAAACAAATTGATCGTCATCAAGTGGCCATTTATCGCCACCTTTTAAGTCAATATCGCATGCTTCCAAACAACGTGCTTTACTATGAAGATCAATTATTGATAGGCTTTTTAAGCACTTTTTATTTCCAGGAAAATGAGTGTGAAATCAGTATCATGGTCTCACCCTCTTCGCGAAGGCAAGGCATCGCGAGACAAATGATTCGACACATCCTTCCACTGATCAAAAGCCAAAAAATCACGATGATCTTGGTTTCATCACCCAGCCATTTCAATGACCTCTGGTTAACAAAGTGTGATTTTGAGTATCAATATAGTGAATACCAAATGCAGCACTTGCTTGATGCACCCCTACCAAAGTCAAATTCCATCCTCTCGATACGACAAGCAACAAAACACGATCTTCACGCTCTATTACATATGGATAAACAATGTTTCCCAACGCAACATACCGCCATGTCTCATCGGTTTCAACATATGTTGGATGATGACAGTTACCAACTATGGATTGCAGAAAAAAACAAGCGTCCCATAGGGAAAGTTCATCTGGTCATGCAAAAAGAAGGCGCTCGATTGACGGATCTTGCCATTCTGCCACAATACCAGAGACACGGTTTTGGGAGTGAGTTGGTGCGATACGCTATCCACCTATGCCAACGATTAGGATACACATACTTATCCCTTGATGTTGAAACAAAAAATCTTCAAGCTTTAAATCTCTACAATCGACTCGGTTTTCAGATAGTCAACGCTTGTGATTTTTGGTCCATTCCAATGAACTTATTCGAGGCGAAAATCTAAACCAACAAGAGAAGTTGCTTAAGGTACGCTTATTAGTCTAAAGTAAATGATGTAAGACATTCTCGTTTAAGACTCAAAAAAGGATTTTTGATGAAAGCCTCCGATCTATTTCTGAATTGCCTTGAAGCCCAAGGGGTTAAAACCATATATGGTGTTCCTGGTGAAGAGAATGCAGATTTTATGATTTCTCTTCTGAATCATTCCATACAATTCATTACTTGCTGTCATGAACAAACAGCATCTTTCATGGCCACCATGCATGGTCATCTTACAAATGAGCCGGGCGTGTGTCTGGCAACGCTTGGACCTGGAGCTACGAATCTATTAACGGGTGTGGGACAAGCCAATTTAGATGGCGTCCCATTAGTGGCTATTATAGGCCAAGCAAATACCACAAGACTTCATAAAGCTTCTCACCAAAATATCAATTCAATTGAAGTGTATAAACCTGTCACCAAATGGGCAAGAACCATCTTATCGGCGGATACTATCCCCGAGGTGATTGCCAAAGCATTTAAAATTGCGGTCACAGGAAGACCTGGTGCCGTATTAATCGAATTACCCCAAGACATTGCCAGCTTTGATACCAATGCTGAGGTGATAGGAAAACGGGCTCATCCCAACGATGAAGAAACCTCTGAAGAGCAAATTCATGAGTTTCTGAAACTGTTGGAGCGAAGTGAAAGACCATTGCTTTTGATTGGAGATGGCGCATGCCATAGCGAAAGCGATAAACCCATCCGCGCATTTTTAGATAAAACAAAACTCTATTCTGCCTACACATTCATGGGAAAAGGTGTCATCAGTAACCTTTATGAACGATCCCTACATTGCGTGGGTCTTGGTATGAAGGATCTCGCCTTAGAAGCCTTTCAATTATCTGATTTGGTGATTTGTGTCGGATACAATCTCGTCGAATGGTCTCCATCGAAATGGAATACAGGCATTAAGAAAAAGATTGTTCATATCGACGTAGAACCCAGTGAAATCGATCAATTCTACTTGCCGGATTTAGAGATGGTTGGCTCCATTACCCGCATCTTTGAACAAATCAATCCGCATCTAGGTAAGAAACAAAAGAAAGATAACCCCTATTTTGCAG
>DAHWEW010000209.1:0-4269 GCA_027326225.1 Legionellaceae bacterium | reverse complement strand
ATCGGTTATTAGGTTTTGCTAAAGAAAGCAAAGCATTTGAACCCAAAAGCCCATTAAGTCCTGCGGCCAAATCAGATGATAATGACGGGAAAAGAGAAAGCACTGAAGAAGATGGCAAAGCAGATGCTGAACGTGTCGCTGCAGAAGTAAAAGCCAAAGCAGACGCTGAACGTGTCGCTGCTGAAGAAAAAGCTAAAGCAGATGCTGAACAATTAGCTGAGAAACAAAATGAAGAGACATCATTTGTTACCGCAAGAGATCAACTCAAGGCACTTCTAACCCAACCAGGCCATCCTGATATCAATGCCAAACTTGAATGGTTAATTGCTCAGATTGATTACTTAAAAAATAAAGGGGAAGAACCTGTTAGTGAGCTGAAAAAAATCGTAGATGCCACTTACTCGCGTTTAATTGGCAAACTGTCCCATGAAGACTATTTAAGCGTTGCCAATCAGGTGCAAGGGAAACCATCCACTGCAATGCAAGTGTTGGGAGGCATCATGCTTGCCATCGCCCTTGCTGTCTTAGCTGTTGGAATCTGTTATTTTCCTGTATTGGTTGGGGTTGCCGCGGCGATTGAAATCACAGGAATAGCAGGAGTCATAGCAGCAGGAGCGACAACAGCTGGAGCGTTTAGTGCTTCGGCCTTTGGTAGTTACTGCTTTTTCAATCAAAGCCGCGCGAGTGGCGTATCTCTGGCCATGAAGAAGGTTGAAGAAGAAAAGTCTTTGGATTCTACCCCTTATGAAGCAGTACAAGTAGGCGCATAATACCTACCCACCCTACATTTTCTTCGACCGAAATCTAAATGTAGGGTGGGCAAAGAAATGCCGATGAGACATCAACCAAGACTGAACATCAAAATTGTTATTGATAATCATTTGCATTTGCGATACAGTATCAAGCATGTATTTTGATTTCATGATAAACAATGGATCCAAAAAAAATACCATATTATTTATCTTTAGGCATACTTACCGCAGGTGCTAGCTTAATTCTTGGCTTCTTAAGTTTTAGTGGCATGTTTGTGATGTGGCCTGTTCTTCCTGCAGCTTTTGTGGCCTTCGCACTATCCGTGGCTTATGAAGGTGAAGTGTATAAACAAAACATTTCTGGTGCTTTAAAAAAATTACTCAAAAACAATTACTTGAAAAATCAGCTGGCCAAAGAATATTTACTCAGCCATTTTCCAGATACAACCATCGAATCATGCCCACAATTTTTTAAAGACTATCAAGCAGAGCTACACTTACTGCATCAATTTGGTCACAAACACTTAGACAAAGAAAGCCTCGCTAGAAAAAAACGTGTGGAAAAAACCCTAAAAGACATGGAAAAATGGTTTGCGACCCAATTATTTCCTGATGAAAATCATACAGTTGCCGCTACCGATTATGAAGACGAACTAAGGGCCTGGCTTGCCGCGAACGAACAAAATGAATTTCAAGAGCGTCTTGAAAAACGACGTAAAACATTCATTGCAGTGAAGGTGTTTTGTGTTCTTTCAGCCGTATTTATGAGCCTAGGCACCACCTATCTATTGGTAGAAGCATTCTCCGTTATCCCCATGTTTGCTCTTGTTCCTTTCGCAACATGGCCTTTCTTTGTCATACCCATGGCGGTCATTGCAGGGAGCGCCTATGGCTTACTGACTTATAATGCCGTGACGGATATGATAAACAATGACACCCTACAAAAATGGTTTTATAAGATTCGTGATGATTTAAGCCAGGGACTGACGCTACACAATGTCTTTATGACAACAATGACTGGTTTATTAGTCACCTTAGCCATAGCATTAACCATCTGTACGGCAGGCACCTGGTGGACCGTTGCGAAAGAAGCTCGTCCCTTGTTCTCTTGGATGAGCAATATGCCTGCTTTTATCATGGGAATTATCAATCCTATTATTACTGGTTTATCTGCGGTCGTCTTTAATTTGCAAAATACCAGCGAATCTTTAGAGATGATAGATGAAATAGACGTCACTGGTTTTTTTACCAAACTCTTTTATTCTATTCGCGATGGATTTAATCACTTGCTAGCCCAAGAAAATTGGTGGCAAATATTTAACCCCGCGCGGATCATATTAAAATTAACACTCACCCCTCTCAGAATCCTATTCTTTTTTGGCCATTTGATAAGTATTGGAGTAACCGCTGATAGAGTACCAGGTATTTCTGAAATCGTATCTGCAATACTCGGCATCATCAGTGAAGGGTTTGAAGATTTTCACTATTTTGTTGGTCATGAGCATCATCATGAGCATGAACATAACCACGAACACGAACACGAACACGAACACGAGCATGAACACGAACACAAACTTTCGAAAGAAGAGATCATTACCCAACAAAAAGAGCATACCAAAATGCTATTGGAAGAACGATTGGGTTCAGGAATGGGACATAACCATGATCTCGACTTACCCACTCGCGTCCTAAGATTTCTTTTTTCTCCCATTTATCTTTTGGCAATAACCTGGGATTGGCTAGCAAGCCAACTCAATAGCGGCACAAGCCGCCAAGTTTTAAGTTTTGATCACGCCTGGGATAAACAAACTGGGGCAGAAAAAGAAGAAACGGTCACGATAAGCGAGGACAGTCAAGAGCCATCAACGGCATGGCAAGTTGAACACGCGGTATTTCGTATTGAGCGATACAAAGAGAAACATTTGGATACAGTATGGCTAGGGAACCAAATTGCCGAGCAAAAAAGTAGCGCATTAACGTCATTGCAACAGGACCTCCTGAAGCTCCCGCACAATGACCAAACGGCATTACAAGAACGCCTGTCTCTTGAAAAAAAATCCTCCGTTTACCACACTCATCGTTTCTTTTCAGAAGGCAAGACAGCAACAGCTTCCTTTATTGATGAACTTCCACAACGAATTAATCTGCGTGCTCATGGATAAAATGGCCTCGGTCATGAACACGATGTTAGGACCTATCGACAGGACTCAATCTGAATCCAAATTCAACAAATTTTTTAAGCCCGCTAAATGCTCACTGGCAATGTTTTTAGATTTTTCTTCATCTCGAACACTATTTAAACCAAACCATTCTATACTATCCTTGGGTAATTCATCTAAAAACGACTGGGTTCAGTGTCTTCTAATTCTCCCCCACGGCGGCGTTGTTTGGCTAATGTTAAACAGATTGCTTTCTGTGCGCGGGTGATTCCTACATAGGCTAAGCGTCTTTCTTCTTCAATCTGATCATCATCGATACTGACTCTGTGTGGTAATATCTGTTCTTCCATCCCTACCAAATAAACAAAAGGAAACTCTAGGCCTTTTGAAGCATGAAGTGTCATCAGTTGTAATGTTTCTTGATCGTGACGGTCAGATTGTTCAAGAATATCAAAGAGAATCAGTTGATTGACCACATCAACCAATGAGACATCTTTTTTCTTGTTAAACATTCGGTTGACCCATTCTATCAATTCCCACACATTTTCCATTGATTTCTGTGCTTTTAATGGGGTATCACATCGTTCATACACATAAGCTTCATACCCACTCTCTTCGATCATCTCCCGTAGTACACCAACAACTGGCTCATGATGACAACGCACTTTAATATCATGTAGCCATGTTTTAAACGACTGCAAAGCAACACGAGGCTTGTCGCCCATTTTTGCGCTTAATGCCAAATGATCACAACTCTGATAAAGACTTTGACCTCTGCCTTGCGCATAATGACCCAGTGCTTTTAACGTGGTGCTCCCTATACCACGCTTTGGGGTATTAATCACTCTTAAAAATGCGGTATCATCGGCTTCATTACACAACAGTTTCAGATAAGCGAAAACATCGCGAATTTCAGGACGCATAAACCAAGATTGTCCACCACTGATATGGTAGGGGATCCCATGATGACGCAACACTTTTTCAAAGACGCGTGACTGATGGTTACCTCGATATAAAATAGCATAATCACCATAGTTGCTCTGATGGCGTAGTTTATGACTCACCAAATCTGCCACAACTTGTTCCGCTTCATGTTGCTCATCCTTACAACATAGAATGCGAATGAGATCGCCATACCCCAATTGACTCCACAATTTCTTGGTAAATAGGTGCGTATTATAGGCTATCAAATGATTGGCCGCGTAAAGTATTCGTTGAGTAGAACGATAATTTTGTTCTAATTTAATAACCTTCAAACGCGGAAAATCGCGTTGTAATTCAACCAGATTCTCAGGCCTTGCCCCTCGCCAAGCATAAATGGACTGATCATCATCGCCAACAACCGTAACATTTGCTCG
>DAHWEW010000208.1:0-4283 GCA_027326225.1 Legionellaceae bacterium | reverse complement strand
GCGAAGTTCGCCCAGAACCTGCTGAAAGGCAGGGAAAACCCGTGGCAGGAGCGCAAAAACGGGCTGAAATCTGTTTTTCAGGGCCGGTGCGGCGTGCGACAAGAATTTTTGCCTGTTTTATGAGCAAGTGGCCGAAGGCATGCGTGTGATTTTCAACGGCCTGCTAGATTTTTTGGACAGCCTCCTGGCCATTGGAACAGTCTTCCTCCTCGCCATAAATGCTGATTCATCTTCCAAATCCCTCCAAGCTCTATGCCGCCGCAAGTAAAGATCAACTTCATTGGCTAGGCAATGCTGCCATCCAAATGCATTGAACAGTCAGCACGTAACTGATTGTTTTATAACGGCTCGTAAAAATGCTTTGTTGACTTCGCTGTTTTGAAGGTCGGCAGGGCTGGAGAGAATATCTGCCGGGAGAGAGCAGAATACGCCTCAGATGAGGTGCTGTGGTGAGGTCTGGAAGTCCGCAGAGATCCGCAGGAACCCCTACGGGTGCGCGGTAGTGGGTAACAAAAAAGGCCAGCTGAGAGTGGCTGACCTTTGAAGGATGGTGGTGGAGTCACCCCCTCAAATCCAACTCATTCTCTCAACAGATGAGGAAGGAGTAGTAGCAGTAAAGAATAATTTGTAATGATCTTCCAGTCCCCGGCCTATAAGACAAGGTTAAACACGCATTTTTATGATTATAACACAACCAAGCGAGGTCAGTTCACACACTCAATAAAAGTCGTCGATATTCTGCATCCAAATACTCATCTACGGCCTCGACATCAATACTACCAGCACAGTACCAAGATTTTAGTTCTTTCAATGCAAGAGTGCCCAATCGCACCCAGGCAATGAGGTTGCTTCTCAACAAAAATTGAATAACATTGCCCCCCGAACGAAGAGCAGCATCAGAAATATCCACCAGGCACAATGAACCATGAGCAACCAACAGCATTCGATGGAGCTCAGGATTATTTACTGACGGAATACACTGTTGCCATGAACTTTTATGATAAATACGTTGTTTAATCACCCAACACATACGAGTTAGAAGTTCAGTTACAAGCACGGGCACAGCCAATGCTATGCCATGACGTAGGTCGTAACCCCTTTCGAAAACCTGTACAGCAATTTTTGCAAAAGTATGTCTATGCTGCCCGAACTCTCCGATGTTTACAAATTGCAGTAGCGAATAAAAAGGTATTGGAATGCCTGATCCACGATCAAGTGCGCCAGAGGATCCCGCGACATCTGAAAATAGGTGCCCTATCCAATTTACAAACCCTGAAAATAGTTTTGATATTAGTGTAGTGCCCCTCAATTCATATTTATCTGTATCAATAACTATAATACTTCCATTATCAACAAAGTGTGCAGTGCTATTAAATTGATCAACTATTGAAAAGAAAAGCCCGATCAAATCAGGAGAGTGGGCAAGATTTTTTATATGATGATTTTTTGTACTCATTTTAAAGAGACCACCCACATCACCTCCATGACGATGGTCATAGTTAACAGGAAATTTTGTTTCTAAATATCCAATTGCACTTGACGTCGGATCTTTTCCATCTTTAGGTCCAGTCCATCCAAATAATTTAGCAAATTTCTGAACTGAGGAGTCGACCAAGTTATCTGCCGCTTTTGTTAGTTTTCCTTGGCCAGGAGATCCAACGAACAAAACGTCAATAAGACCACCTATCAAACCACATGTGCAGGCGATCATATAATCATATCTATCGCAACACGCATTCTTTAAAGCAAAATCAGACTGAATGCGGCGTTCTAAGTCAATGCGCTGACTAGGCGTCATCAAATCCAAAAATGGATCTTCCTTCAACTGTAGGTTTTGACGACCCGCATATTCTTCAAGTAATATAAAATAATTTTCCCATTCAGCACCCGCTTCCACTTGAATATAGTCAACCTCATCAATAAGTGGTATGGTGGAATAAGATTTTTCAGTATTTTTGTATATGTCTTTTTCAACAAGTTGTGCACAAGCATCATCTGTCACAATGAGTACTTCACTCTCCCTAAGAAGCTGCTCAGCTTGCGCCAACATATCATCTAAATTGTGCTGATTATCCTGTATTTCAAAACTCATAGTTTCTAATGATTTGTGCACAAGGCTAAATCTTTCTTCTGCAGAATTGAGTTGATGTCTCTGCGTGACAAGAGCATTCGCCTGATCTTTTAATTCAATTTTCCTTGTCATGAAAACCATCCCGAAATTGCTTCCTTTGCCTTATTTGCTACATCTGAAGCTGTACCTTTAAGGACATCACCAACATTGAAATACCCCACCACCTCAAATGCCTCAGCAAGCTTTTCAAGATCATTTTTAGATAAATTGTTTTTCAAAATCATCTTTGAAACGTCATTCTTCTGCCCATCTTTATCCTCCACAAAAACACGTTCTTCATAAAATTCCAAAACAAAACCATAGAGCTCTGATTTTACAGGATCACGTGTTAAGATTTTTAACTTATTTTCATCAAGGCATTGTGCACACTTTAACTTAATTGCACTGGACTGAGCTGCATCTGCCCTACTCGCCAAGACTGCTCCAGCACTTGTCATCTTACTCATCATGGCCATTAGTTTCTTCACCTTCTCACTCTGTATGCCATGGTCAATTATGCATTGATTCAGATTTTGAATTATGAAATTCGCGTATTCCATCACCAAAGCTATCGTTCCCTGCGTTTGCTTAATAATCTCGTTCAACATCAATTCGCGACGTTTAGAACGCCCGATCTCATCAGACCCGGTGAGCTTTCTAACACCTTTATAGACACCAACTCCAATTAGGACAGCAACACCTAGGCCGCTTACCATTCCTGAAAATCCTAAAATTCCACCCATGCCCAGTGCAGCCAATCCTGAAGTTATGCCGGCTGCAGACAATCCAATTACTGAACCAGAAAGATAAACCGCAGCAAGTGGTGTACCTATCGCCGCTGCCTTTGCTGAAATCTCTTTGAGTGCGCTTATAATCTGATCATCAGTATAGTCTTCCTCAATCATTTTACGGTCATTTTTTATGGCATCCAATGCCAAGTCAATCTCATTATCGGTTACCATTACCAAGTGGCGATTACTTTGTAGGAATGAAAACTTTTGTACGTCATCTCCGCCAGCACACAAATAAAGATTAATTAAGTCTTTTACCAAAGAAATATGAACCATTTTTTCTTGGCCACTGGGGCACTCGGAGTTAATATCGGAAATCAGATTTTCAAACGAAACTATTTTATCTGACGGAAGGAAGCATGTTCGTAAGACAAGTCTTGCTTGACTATTAAAATTCAATCGATTAATTAGTAATAGAATTTCCGCAAATATTTTGCTGTCAGCTTCAATGCCGCCGCTATTTGCCATATTGATTGCAATTTTTACGTAAGATGACTTTAACAGTTCACTCATCTGCTCCAGTGGCACGAATTGTTTTTCTTCCTTGAACTCTTTGAATGCACTTATGGAGTGCTTCAGTACCTCAGTCAACTTTTTGTAATCACAATCCATTAGATTTTTTATAACAATTTCTTGCCCTTCATGTGTTTTTATATTTATTGACACGTCAATTTTATCACTTTTTCCATCTATTGCAGTCTCGACATAATCAATTGATGCAATTGTGCGAAATTGGATTTTTATAGGCTCACTAAAAGATGGTCGATAAATGAGCTGCTCGCCCGTGAACAATAATCCTTCCTTCCCACTACCAAAAAGCGTATTATCAAAAATCGCAATCACATTACTGATACTTCCAGAATAATCACACGAAGCCACAGCATTATTTAATTTTTTATCAGGAATCTCTGGCACAATAAACATATTTTTATTTGATACAGCCTTTAGATTATCGCGCAGAAATACATTGATATCACTCATAAATTATTCCCCATATAGACATAGTGTTTATGATTACTGACTGGTACTGTCACGTTAATTTTTTCAGGGCGCAAAAGTCCATTATCCACCAACTCAAGCAACATTTTGTCCACACACATCATGCCACTCGGAAAAGCGTCGCCCCATCAACTCGCGAAAGTGAGTTGCTTTCAAAAGGTGGCGGCCTAGACGGAAGTAGTTGTTGATAACAGAAAATGTGGACAAAAATCGTTGCGCCTCACCAGGGGATTTGAAACGACGCCTTCGTCGTTCTCGCTCCCGTGTCGGCTGATGTGAGTTCTCAGACCGGTTATTGGCTCCCTTGTCCCGTACATGCTCAACGCTCGGCATCACTTCTGCTTTGGCTGCTGCATAACTGCCCAGTTTGTCAGTCACAATGC
>DAHWEW010000207.1:0-4296 GCA_027326225.1 Legionellaceae bacterium | reverse complement strand
ATATCCTCGTCTATATAGACATTTTAGTAAAATTAAGGCAAAATCAGCCGAATATGGTTATTTAGCGCTTTTTCATGAAAAAGATACTTGTTTTGCATGGGCCCAATCTCAATTTACTCGGCATTCGCGAGCCTTCAGTTTATGGTTCTATGCCTCTCACTGAACTCAATGAACAGCTTCAAACGCTTGCTCAATCAGCAGGAGTTCACCTGTCTATAGAACAGAGCAATTCAGAAGCCGAATTAATTGATACCATCCATCAAGCTTTGGTCGATGAAATCAATTATCTTATCCTTAATCCGGCAGCTTATACCCATTCAAGTATTGCGATGCGTGATGCATTACAAGGTGTTCAAATTCCTTTTATCGAAGTGCATATCAGTAACATTTATGCCAGAGAGTCTTTCCGTAAACATTCCTATTTCTCTGATATAGCAGAGGGTGTTATTTCAGGTCTTGGGACAAAAGGATACTTGTTGGCACTACAAGCTATCATTGAAAACTTTAATTTAAGAGAGTCGTAATCAATGGATATTCGAAAAATAAAAAAGTTAATTGAGTTGCTTGAAGAAACAGGCATTGCTGAAATAGAAATCAAGGAAGGTGAAGAATCATTGCGACTGAGTCGCTATAGCCATGCTATGGAAGCGCCTGCCGTTAAACATATCTCCTATTCTGAACCAGCCAGCCATGCAGCTTCAGCTAAGCAGGGAGTGGAGCCTAAACCTGCAGAAATGAAAGCTTCTGTACACAAATTACGAGCACCTATGGTTGGTACAATGTACACCTCCCCCTCACCTGAAGCTCCCCCTTTTGTGACTGTTGGGCAATCGGTAAAAGTGGGTGATACCCTTTGTATCATTGAAGCGATGAAAATGTTTAATGAAATAGAAGCTGACCGCGCTGGTATTGTTTCGGCTATTCTTGTAGCCAACGGTGAACCAGTTGAATATGACCAGCCCTTGTTTATCATCGAATAGGGGACTTGTTGATGTTGAGTAAGATTGTTATCGCCAACCGGGGTGAAATTGCACTTAGAATTTTGCGTGCTTGTAAAGAGCTTGGGATTCAAACCGTTGCTGTTCATTCCGATGTGGATAAAGATTTACTTCATGTGCGCTTAGCTGATGAAACCGTATGCATAGGTCCAGCAAACTCACAAAAAAGTTATTTAAATATCCCAGCCATTATTTCAGCCGCTGAAATTACTGACGCAGTCGCCATTCATCCAGGCTATGGATTTCTTGCTGAAAATCCTGATTTCGCTGAAATTGTTGAACAAAGTGGTTTTCGCTTTATTGGTCCTCGTGCCGAAACCATTCGCTTAATGGGGGATAAAGTCTCAGCCATTGCGGCCATGAAAAAAGCAGGTGTTCCTTGTGTCCCTGGATCCGATGGACCTTTATCTGATGATGATGCACTTAATTTATCTTTAGGGCGGAAAATTGGGTATCCAGTCATTATCAAAGCTGCAGGAGGTGGAGGAGGTCGAGGCATGCGGGTGGTGCATACCGAAGCCAACTTACTGAATGCCATCGCTCTGACTCAGAGTGAAGCCAAAGCTGCTTTTAATAATCCCATGGTCTACATGGAAAAGTTTTTAGAAAATCCACGTCACATTGAATTTCAAGTGTTAGGAGATGGTCAAGGAAAAGCCATCCATTTAGGCGAGCGGGATTGCTCCATGCAAAGACGCCATCAAAAAGTCGTAGAAGAAGCGCCAGCGCCTGGCATCACACCTAAATTACGCAAAGAAATTGGTGATCGAGTAGTTCAGGCCTGCCGTGATTTACAATATCGAGGTGCAGGTACTTTTGAGTTTTTATATCAAGATGGCTGTTTTTATTTCATTGAAATGAATACCAGAATTCAAGTGGAGCATCCAGTCACAGAGATGATCACAGGCATTGATTTGATCAAAGAACAAATCAAAATTGCAAGTGACATCCCATTTACCTTAACACAAGATGCCATTCATCTACGAGGACATGCCATAGAGTGTCGCATCAACGCTGAAGATGCCAAAACCTTTATGCCCTCTCCTGGCACCATTAGATTACTGCACCAACCAGCAGGCCCTGGGATCCGTTTCGATTCTCACATCTATAGCAGTTACACTGTACCTCCTAATTATGATTCAATGATAGGAAAGCTGATAAGCTATGGTGAAACTCGAGAAGTTGCCGCCGCGAGAATGCGCAATGCCCTGGATGAAATCATCATTGAAGGGATCAAAACCAACATCGAACTTCACCAGCGAATTTTAAATGACAAGTCATTTTTGCAAGGTGGAACCAATATCCACTACCTTGAGAAAATGTTAAAAGATTAAGGTCACGTGGGCGTGGACTTCCAATTAGCGTTAAGTTTATTTTGACGTTTATTAGGGCGTGCCCCGATGGTGCTTGTTTTACATGCTCACAAGTTGCGAGTGAAAAACAAGCACCACCGAGCCACCCTTTCGCCATGTAGCCTTGATGTTATTACCTTGCATATGCTTCTATTTTTTCTAAATATCGTCCTACTGTGCCACGATTAGCTGTGAGTACTTCAAGCGCATTCGTTATTTGTTGTTGTTTTTTTGTTGGATTTTGATGCATCTCTATCAATGCACCGATCAGTTGATCCAAGTCTTCAGCAATAACCAAACCACCTTTATTGACCAAATCTCGACAAATTTCTTTTGAATTATTCATATAAGGACCACAGAAGACGGGTACTTTTACGGATATGGGCTCTAAAACATTATGCCCTCCGACAGGCACCAAACTGCCCCCTACAAAAGCATAATCACTCATTTGGTAAAACTGTAGCAACTCGCCTAGTGAATCAATCACCATCACTTCAATAGAGGGGTCTATCGTACTTGGCTGACTCCGAAGACCGGTATTCAACCCTTGGTTCTTACACAGTTGGTATACCCATTGAAAGCGCTCAGGGTGACGAGGAACAATCAAGAACAATAGATTTGGGATGTTGTTTTTCAAACGATGAAATTGAGATAATAATTGACTCTCCTCATCATCATGCGTGCTCGCAGCAATAAAGACAACACGCCCTTCTCCCCATTGCTCTTTACATTGCCTACACTCTTTGTTTTCTGAGAATGTGTACTCTACATCAAACTTCATATTCCCAAAGACTTGGACCAATTCTTTTCTTACACCTAGGGATAAGAATCGTTTGGCATCCTCATGACTTTGCGCCAAAATGGTCGTCATTTGATTCAAAACGGGCTTAAACAGATACTTATATTTTTCATAGCTCTTAAAAGAGTGATCTGAAAGCCGAGCATTGGCAAGCAACAGAGGGATATTCATCTTTTTTGCTTTATAAATTAAGTTTGGCCAGATCTCTGTCTCCATAATCAAACCCACCCGTGGTTTAATGGTATTAAAGAATCTCTGAATAGCCCAAGGCAAATCATAAGGTAAATACTGGTGTCCAACACGATGACCGAACCGTTTGCTGACTTGCTCTGACCCTGTTGGTGTCATAGTGGTCACACATACTCGCCATTCTTTCTCTAGCAATGCCTCAATCAATGGCGTCACCGCAACGACTTCTCCTAATGAAACCGCGTGAACCCACAGGTCAACAGGGGTTAACTCTTTGTTCGATAAAGAAAACCGTTCAGCAATGCGATGGCGATAGCTTGGCAAACGTCGGCTTTTCCAAAATAAGCGCAGCAAGATAAAGGGAGTTAACAAATAAAGAATAAACGTATAAATATAACGCATCAGTTCCTCTACTCACAAAACAGTCAAACAAAACAAAGACCCATCAATTTTCTGCAGAGGATTATACTCTGTTTCTGAAGATGCATGAATTTTATTCCATTTTATAGCATGTTATGTTAATAAATAAGTATTTTTTGGAATGGACGGACAAACTTCACTCTCTCAAATTTTTTGTCCAAAGTTTCATTTATCAGTATTTACTTGTTTATCTCTCCCATAAAATGGAATGACACTATGCCTCACAATACACAGCAAAAACCCTTTCTAGGATTTGGGTTAGGATTACGAACTGATCATTATCAAACCATTGTCAACGAGAAGCCATCTGTTGATTGGTTTGAAATTATCACCGAAAATTATCTGGTTCCGGGTGGTCAGCCATTGTATTTTTTAGACAAGATCCGTGAACATTATCCCATGGTGATGCACGGTGTATCCATGTCTATCGGAAGTTGTGATCCTCTCGATTGGGATTACTTGAGCCAAGTCAAACAACTGGCAAAACGAATAGAGCCTCACTGGCTTTCTGATCATTTATGTTGGACGGGAGTGAATC
>DAHWEW010000206.1:0-4311 GCA_027326225.1 Legionellaceae bacterium | reverse complement strand
CATCAGAGGACAAAGAAATAACATCGGCGTTAATATCATGAACCAATGTACAAAAGTTTTAGCAAAAACAATCATAGGGATGGGTAGTCCGGATGCAATCCATTGTTCAATCACACCATCATCCTCCTCTTGTTGAAACAAGGATAGCGATGATAGAAAAAAAGCCAACAACATCGCTATCCAGACAATACCAGGAGCGATAGTGCGTAATACATGTTCATCTGGCGTGATGGTGAGTGGAAAAAAAACCGTAATCGTTAAAAAAAATAAACAGGTATTGATAAGGATCCGGACTTGGCGACGATAAAGAAGTAGTTCTCGAGACGTTTGTTGTTTAAAAAGCGAGAATAAGGACATTATAAATCATACTCCCGGTAATACTCATCCGCCAAAGCCAGAGGCTGGTGTGAGCTTAACACTACGAGCCCTCCTTTGCTCAAGTGCGATGTGAGTGCCTGTATAAATAGATCAACAGAATGCCTATCCAAAGCGACCAAAGGCTCATCCAATAGCCATATAGAAGCTTCAGTCATCCATAATCGAAGCAAGGCCACTCGTCGCCTCAAACCTTCTGAGAGTTGACCATACAAGACATTTTCATAACTACTCAGGTCAAATGTATGCATGAGTTTGCGACAATCCTGAATAGTTATGGTTCGATTCAAAACAAATCGGCAGTTTTCGAGAACAGTTAACCATGGGCTGAAAGCATTTTTGTGACCCACATAACAAATGTTTTGTTGAAATGGTCCTTTGTTTTGATAAATCGAGTGTCCCTGATAGCGTATATCCCCCTGAGTGGGATATAATATGCCTGAAAGTAATTTCAATAAAGTTGATTTGCCAACCCCATTGCCCCCACGTAAATGAAGCGCCTGACCTTGATTCACTGTAAAATCAATATGCTGCAATAAAGGCTTATCAGAGTAATCAAATTCTAAATGTATCACTTCTAAGGTCATAGGGATTCAGTTTCAAAGTATCAAAAACGTTAGGTTATCACATGCCCGTTGCTCTCACTAATAAATTGCCTTGAATACCACTCCTGTTCTCTATTAAACATTATCTTATCATCTGATTAAGCTTGCAGACTGAAGCCTTGCCGGAGATAATTTGGCTTTTCATTCTCAAAATAGGCTAATCATGGATTTTCTCGCACAATATGGTATGTTTCTTTTAAAATCCCTCACCCTTGTCTTCACATTGCTGCTTTTAGTGGGAGGGATTTTATCCATCGGTAAAAAGCAAAAACATAAACTGGAAATCACCTCTTTAAATCAACAATACGATGAACTGAAACATCGTATGCAAAAAGAAGTGTTAGGGGAAAAACCTAAAAAGAAGAAAAAAGACAAAACCTCAAAGCCATCGCTTTATGTGCTTGATTTTAATGGAGATATCAAAGCCTCTCAAGTTGAAAAATTAAGAGATGAAATTTCAGCCGTCTTATCGATTGCAACTCCAAAAGACGAAGTGCTTTTACGCTTAGAAAGCCCAGGAGGCTCTGTAAATGGCTATGGGTTAGCTGCCGCTCAACTACAAAGAATCAGAGACCAACAGATTCCAATGACCGTGTGTATTGATAAAGTCGCAGCTAGTGGTGGATATTTGATGGCGTGTGTCGCGAACCACATTATTGCAGCTCCCTTTGCCATCATTGGCTCCATTGGGGTTGTCAGTCAAATCCCCAATTTTCACAGATGGCTTAAAAAAAATAACATTGACTTTGAATTGATCACTGCCGGTGAGTACAAACGAACCTTGACGCTTTTTGGTGAAAATACCGAAAAAGGTCGAACAAAATTCCAAGAAGATCTGGAAAAAATTCATCTGAAATTCAGAGAATTTGTACTCTCCAATCGCCAGCAAATAGAAATTGACAAGGTGGCTACAGGCGAACACTGGCTTGCACTAGATGCTTTTGATTTACGATTGGTTGATACCTTAAAAACCAGTGATGAATATCTCAATAATAAGATGGATACCTTCAAGGTTTATAAAATTTCCATTCATGGCAAGCAAACCATGTTGTCAAAATTCCTAAAACCAGCCGCCCAATTGCTTCATCCTTGGGCCTAAATAGTACAGGGCAAATACATGCTTTGTTCAATTAAAAATATATTGTCATCATTGCGAACGTAGAGAAGTAATCCAGTTCAGATTCCCAACGAAGCATCGTTCTGGATTGCTTCTCTACGTTCGCAATGACAACATATTGTGTTTATTTTTTATTGTATAAGTTCGCCCTGCTAAATAGGATTAAAAATTCGCAAAAGTCATCATGAACAGACTATAATAAATGAATAGAATGAGTTTTTTGGAGTACAAACATGAGTGATTTCAAATCAAAATTACCTGACTTAAAAGAACTGGGTGACATTGCTGGGAAGCTCTTTAAAGACATCAAAACCAGTGTGGGTGAGATCATTGATACTTATAAAGAAAAACGTGCACAACCTGAACCCACTACACCTAGCACTCCAGAGGCTGCTTCTGAAAAAAAAGAAGACGTGAATAAAAAAGAAACCTCTGCAAAAGAAGAAGCGCCTTCTGCTGAAAAAAAGACAGAAGAAAAAGAATAACAAGTAGGTTGGGCCTTGGCCCAACAAGCTTCAAAATTCTAAAAGACGTGAGACAAAAAATCATTCTTGTTGGGCCAAGGCCCAACCTACTGTTTAACGGTAACACATAATATGGCGAAAGCCACTGCATCCCTCTCCAAAACATAATTTTTGATTGCCCAAAGCCTTGGTGGCTGTCACATGGTCCTGTTTTTTATAATATTGCGCTCTGCGATACCCCATTCGTCGGCAGAAGGAATGCGCAGCACGCTTACCACAACCGCTATTATTTTCATAACACCAAGCAACGCGATAATGGTCAAAACGAGGAAACTCAAATTGCGAAGAGCGATAGTAATATGCCTCGGCAGGGTGATGAGAAAACGCCCCCACACAGGTAATGAGCATAAATCCATTACAACGCCACCCTTTGCATCGTGCATTGTTATTGGACAGAAAGTGGGTCAACCCCACATTGTACGCAATAACAGCCTTATCAGCTCGTTTATACCCAAGCATCTGGCAATATTGATGTGCAACGGCCAATCCACACTCTTTTCCATCAAGCGTACAATAATTTAATCGTTGGCCATGATAAGTAGGACTCCAAATATTGCGATAATAACTTTCAGTAGGATTCAACACTTTAGGATAACCATTCAATGAGATGGCCAGCAATAAAGTAACGATCAACAAGCGACATAAACCCATTGCAACAATCCTCTTTCACCACGATAAACAGGTGCTAGCCTACACACCCCAAAGCCCATCGTCAATCAGATATCTGTTAGTGATACTCCCAAAGACTTACACCATGTCGAGCATCCCAGCCCCTTTGGGGCAAACATCGGACAGGAGTTCCCTCACGTTGTTCGGGATGACGTACATCTTAACTGATGTTTACCCCAACAAAGTCTAGGGCGTTAGAGAGTGACATAGAAGATTATATGAACAAACATTTGCTAAAAACACAAATAATATATAATATGCATATTATTTTATGTGACTGACTAAATAATCAACATATTTAAGCGGTAAAATCTTAGGGGAACACACATGCCAGAATTAGAGTTTAAAGTAGAGATCAATTATGTCACTGATGTTTCTACAAGTCTGCAAACCAACCAAGAAGAACAATTTGCAGAGGACCCTTCTTTCAAACTGGTACGAAAAAATGATTTTATCAAACTATTCAAAGAAACGCTTCCTCATTCAAGCATAGACCCCGCGGCTTTTTGGGATATTCTATTCGGGAACTCTGTACACGACAATTTTTCATACCCCGACTCCATGTAATGCATAATCAGGTTGAGGCGGCTTGATTTTATCCAGACAAGCAGAAAATAAATGCTGTTTGTAGAACAAGTTCATTAAAATATCGACAATATAATCCAAGCCATATCGAAATAAGCTCACCGCTGGCCTGCTGTGCGTTTTGATTTTAATCGGCTTTTGCTCATGGTACCATTCGCCTGTTTTATGTGCCCAACAAAAAGCGATCGCTAATAGAGCCATCAACTTTTTAACTCGCTGAAGATCAATCATATGTGTGTCTTCGAAATTGAAACCACGCCCTTTGAGGCATGAAAACAGCGTTTCTATTTCCCAGCGATAGGCGTATGTACTAATGGCGGAACCTGGATAATCCGGGGTGACAACGATAAGATAGTCACCATCAACCAATCTCATTCCGGCAACATACAACTCATGTCCCAGTATGTTTCTTTTTCCATATAATGAAAGCTGATGA
>DAHWEW010000205.1:0-4314 GCA_027326225.1 Legionellaceae bacterium | reverse complement strand
AGATTACGTTGGGAGCAAAGATCATGAAACCATGTAAAATTTCATATTTTGTCACCATGGGTGATAGTCTGTCTGATCGAGGCACCTTTTATCACCGATATTTGTTTGGTTTTATTCCACTGAAAAGACTCAGTCACTTGCATGAGGCCTCGCCTAAAGGAAGGTTTACCAATGGATTTGTTTGGAGCGATCATGTTTGCGCGATGTTGGCGAATGAATCTATTATTGATGAGCTTATGAAGAAACGCCATTTAGACTCAACAGATATAGCCGATGGCATTATTAATCATGATCCATACATTGAGCATCTAGTCCGTCAATCCTATACCTTAAGTGATCACCAATCGATTGCCTACCAAGGCCAAGATTATGTGAGAAATTACAATGAAGCCGGAACGACGGCTCATGATTACCATTGGACGTCTGGTAAAAATGCAAGTCAATTGCTCTGTCGTAATCTGGTCTCAACCTTAAGTGATATGCGTCATAAGCTCTTAAAGCATGATGAAACACATCAAATATCCGGTAAACAAAAAGCTGAAACCTTAGTCATCGAATGGACGGGGTCAAATGATTTTCTGCTTGTTGATGAAAGACCATCTAAAATACAGGCCGATAAAGCCATTGCCAATAGAGTAGAAAATATCAAACAATTGATGCAACATGGCTATCGTCATTTTGCACTGCTTGATTTGCCTGACATCTCGTTAACACCACGTTATCAACAAATGAGTGAAGAGGAGCGAATCAATGCACATCGATGCTCTATTTATTTTAATAAAAAATTGGCAGAAGCCTGTAAAAAAATTGATTGTGATTATCCTGATTGTTCCATTGAGGTGTTTGACGTAAATACAACGTTTACGAACATTGTGCGAGACCCTGAAAAATATGGGTTTGACTCTGCCAAAACCAAATCACCTTATATCTATTCAGAAGACTTTAAAAAAGATACATCAAACAAACAAATGCTGCCATCCGCGAAAAAAGCGATGTTCTGGGATGATTTACATCCCACAGCAATGCTCCATGCATTGATTGGAGAAGGTTTTTACAAAAAATTTCATGAAAAATATTATTTTGCTGCGGCCAAAAAACAAATCAAACATCCCACAGAGACCCACACCTTAGAAGATGCACATACCTTTCATGCTTCCAAAGAAAATCATACGCGCCACCCACTCCTATTCAAAGGCCTGGCTGCAACGGCTACCCTTTTTGGATTATATAAAGCATCTACCTCATATGGATTTTCAGTACCAACTTCAGCAGCCACTGCGGGATTAATCACTTTAGGACTGTTTGCTGCTAGAAGACCGATTGAGAGTAGAAAGACAGAGACGAATCAATTAGAGGCGTCTGCGATATGAGGTTTTTGATCATTGACCCGGAGTGCTGGTTCGGTTTGATATTTTTATTGTCAATTGGTTTTAAATCGGTTATTATGATACTTTGAATATAAAGCCGAATTTGCTCTACAGCTTGCTGGCTCAAAACTGCTAAAGCGGAGATCTCATGAACTTGATAACATTTTTTTCCTTCATATTTATTCATCTAAACACAACCTTCATACCTACATCGATGCGTAGCCCGGGTTAATAGCCGGAGTTACATCAACACATTCGCCTATTACCCGGGACTTATTAATCAATCCGTGCATGTGATACATGCCGTCTTTTTTAATATCGGGATTACTATCACTTTTGGCTAAAACATGAGTCCATATTGGACCGAACAAAAGCAATAGTGTCCTCTCAAAGAGGAACATACGATGAAACATGTATTTCTTGGAATTGGATTTTCATCAGGAAAATGGGGGCCTTCTAAAAACATTCCCATTGATGTCATTAGCTTATTGCTAGCTGCAGATAAAGAACGTCGTCGTCTCGATCCGGTGCACAGCAAAATCTATGTGTTTGTTGCGGATCATTTAGCCAGAGCGGCTCGAGATGCAGCACTTCAATCTGAGGATTTGGATGCTGATACATGCGCTAGAATCCAGGTTGATGATGATACGATTCGATCCTACACGGATGAAATCATTGCAACCCTTAAACAGGTGTGTCATGCGATTCATATTGAACAGGTGATTTTTGAAGATTCAAGAGCACTGATGAGAGAAGAGGTTCAGGACGGTCAAAAACAATATATATATCATGAAGCATACCGTGCGATTTTAAATGACGTACATGAAAAGAAAATAGTCAAAGCCACTGATATTAAAAAGAACTTAAACCACGCATGGCATGAAAAGAAGCAGAAAGCTTCAAAACATATTCAGGTAGCCGAAGGCCAGCTTTCTGATGTTCCAGAGGCAGAATACAAACTCGATGGCTCTACAGAACAGTATGTCTACCTACAAACGGCACTCGTGGCTTTTTATAGCCAGGAAAAACATTGCGCATCGAAAATCTCTTGGTGTATCGATTTTAAAAAAATTGACAAATCACCCTATCAAATCATCATTGATTCACGATTAGATGAATTATGGTTTGATACTTTTTATCATTTATATCTAGAGGATAGATATCCTATCCAATTTGTCTATACAGAGGCAGGTCAAGCGTTGAGTGCCCCACCTAACAAATCCACGGCGTTGGCTCCCTATTATCAAAAAGATCCTGCACATTACCCTCGAATTGTCTTTGGTGATACCTTAGAGCAAATTCTTGGAAATGAGCAACATGAATCTAAGTTGGTAAAAGCTAAGCCTGACGCATCCCTACAGGCAAAATCGAAAGCCCACGTTTCCGAAGGGTTGCCCCATCACTCACTTTTTTCAAGATATAATAAATACGACTATGCCAAGATCAGGAAAGAGTACCTTCATTTTGTATTTCATCTTTTCAATCAACTAAAGAATGAGCCTTACCGCCCCGACCAGTTCAAAATACAATCAGAAGAGCGTTCTTTTGATTTATGGACCTTTGTGAGTGATTTATTACATATTGCAACGCTCGGTAATGCTCCTGTCTTAGTTGAAAAACGCATCACGCATTTCAGTCAAAAACAAACTTTTTTTAACGCATCGCACGGTTCTCTTCCTCTCATAACAGAAGTGAAAGAACCACAAGCAACCAATGACCACGAATTAACTAAGGATAAATCATGCGCATTTTCATCATAATCACTTTATTGTTGAGTATCATTTCTTGTCAAAAGCCAACAGTCAATACTCTGACTGTTGGTGTCATAGCAGGACCTGAATCGGATTTATTAAAAACGACTGCAGAAATAGCTGCAAAGCTGTATGGCCTACATTTAAAAATAGTAGAATTTAACGACTACACTTTTCCAAATATCGCTTTAGACCAAAAGAGCATTGATGTGAATGTGTTTCAACATCTGCCTTATCTTCTTGCTGATAGTGAGAGACATGGTTATGATTTTTCTGTGATAGGCAAGACCTTTCTCTTTCCGATTGGATTGTATTCTAAAAAGTTGCGATCATTGGATCAAATACCAGAGCATGCTGTGATTGCAATTCCCAATGATCCTTCCAACGAAGTGCGTGCATTGTTGTTATTGCAACAGGCAGGCATCATTCAATTAAAAAAATCTTTTTCATATCGCTTCAATGATTCATCGGTGAGTCCACTTCATGAAATAATCGCAAATCCTAAGTCTATCAAAATCAAAGAAATCGATGCGCCTCAATTACCAAGGGTTTTAGAGGATGTAGATGCAGCAGTGATTAATACTAATTATGCAAAACTGGCAGGTCTTACACTTGTTCATGATGCGATAGCGGCAGAGGAAAAAGAGTCCCCTTATGCAGAAGTCGTTGTGACAAATAAAGCGGTTCAGAAAAAGGAACAATTGGCATCCTTGATAAAAGCGCTTCATTCAAAAGCTGTACAAGAAAAAGCGCAAACCCTTTTTGGTGCTGAGGCCATTGCTGCTTGGTAAACATATTTGCAACAGATCTGTATATAAGCCATAAGGCACTTGTAATCCATGCAAAGTGAACTGATACAATAAAAAATAAACACAAATGGAAGGTGCAACACCCATATATCCAATTTTTTGTAGGATTCATTTGGATAGATGGGAGTCACACCCTTCATGGACACTTTCTTGACGAATGGTACACCTGGTGGGATAATCGGCGTTTTTTTATTATCCAAGAAAAACTAATTGATGACACGCCCTAAGTAGCCCAGTTCCTTAGGCGCAAACCTCTGTTCAGACCTACGTCATCCCGAACAACGTGATCTCCTGATACGTTGGAGATCTCTCGCAAAGCTCGACATGACTTGCGTCCTTGGGAGAGGAGGTCTGCTTTTTCTAGGATTATTTACGGATGTATCAAGA
>DAHWEW010000204.1:0-4344 GCA_027326225.1 Legionellaceae bacterium | reverse complement strand
AATTCATCTGTTTTATTTTCACAAAAAGGAATTGGCATTCTTGGGGTGTCTATTTCAAAATCTGGAAATAAAATTGGTTTTGAAACATCATGATTATTAGAACACCACCCATTTTTTTCAAAATACCAACACAGCCGCGTTAAAGAAGCTTATCGAGAACACAAATCATACATATTTTGAATTGTTATTGCGTGCCTGTTCGCTGCATACTCGCTGTCAATTGGCAATGAGTCATTCACTGCATAGTCTCATGCTTTATCTCTCGTTAACAGAATTGGTAAAAATGGTTGAAGCCATGGCAGGCAGACTAGAATTATATCGCGATCACAAGGCACTGTTGAATTTAATTGATGCATTGACCATTAGGAAATTGGAATATCTTACTCAGAAAAACGAGCTAGAGGTAATAACATTCCTACAGAAAAAACTTCTTGATAGAGGACTTCAATATCATCATGAGCGAGGACATTGTCATGTTATTGAACGTCTAACTGCTCTTCAATCAAAACTGAGAAGTGCTTCTGTACCAACCTTTTTCGAAGATGACGATAGTGATTTGATACCAACCCCGTTTTTATCCGTACAAAGATCAAATAAAGATAGACATACACAATCATCGACCAGTGAATCGGTCAAACTGGCAAGCAAAAGCGTAACCAGTGCCGCGGGTATGTTCGCTTCAAAAGAGCGGGCTCGAGAAGAAAGGCCCCATGTGAATTTAAATTATTCCTATGATTCAGATGATATTCAAACCATCCTTTCAGAACGCCTAAAGACTTTGGATCAACAGCCCATTGTTTTAGCCTCAGTGAATATGTCTTATGGAGCAGCTCCTGGTAACCAGATTTCAGCTGTTCTACACGACTTTATTCAAGCCCAACATGGCGTTTTGCCTCTGGATAAAAGACTCATCATTCCCATTGCTGTAGGAGAACATTGGGTAGGAGTATGCATCCGAGTCAAACCGAATCGTGACACTCGAATCACCTTTTTTGATAGTTTCAAGAATAAAGAAACTGATGAGCTTTACATGAACAGAATACGCACAGACATATCAAGCATCCTATTTGAAGGAAAAAATATGTTTGAGCCAGTCACCATTCACATGCACCCACATTGCCTGCAGCAAAAGGATGGGACCAGTTGTGGCGCTTTTCTTATCGAAAATATTTATTATTATCTAAAAGGACAAGGTCGTCCTTTTAAAGATGATCACCTCATGACAGCACAGCGCATACGTTATCGTCACATCGAAATACTGCAAACACAAAATCCAGTTTACCTGGAAACATTCAAAAACAAACAAGGCTTAGTTGAGGCAGATCATGGTGCACGAGCTGCAATGAATGTCTCTTAATTTCAATGAGAACTTTGTGCCCTAATAAGCACATTTATGGCTACTTTTCATCAAGCACCTTTGTAGGTGCACGATTTTTGAAATCGTGCACCTACAAAGATAAAATGCACTACCTAGGACAGCTTTTAAAATGATCACGCTACATTCAAATGTGTTTGGTTCTCACAGGTTCTGGGGTACTGTCTGAACTTGTCCGTTCGCTCTTTTGTTTAACCGCTTTGAAATGCTCCTTTAACTCTCGAAATCGTTGTGCGCTCGAAGTGGACGTATGAAGTGCATCTTTTTTTAAAAGTAAGGCTGTCTTTTTACTCAAGTCATCGATTTTTTCTATGAGCGTGGGGGATACAGATGTGCTTAAATGTAACGCCTTTTTTAATTCAGCTGTTTCTTCAAGAAGCACCCTCAGTTTGGATTTTTTTACTGCGATAAGATAAGGATTGCTCAAGATTGATTTAGAGCGTTCTAACAAGCGTTGTTGTTCTAAAAGTATATTTTCAACTTCTGATAAATGCACTTCTGAGTGAAAAAGCATGTCTTGAGGAGCTAAAAGAGCATCTTGTTGTTTTTTATCTCCTTTTAGTGCCTCGAGGGAAGCCTCTGTCACAAGATTTGGGGCGCGTTTGTAATAGGCTAAGGCTGCGGCAATGAATCGAGGAGGGTTTTTGACACAGGCAGTGACTTCCTCTTGCGTTTTTGGACATAGTAGTTTTTGAAGACAAGGCGGAAAGTCATCATACATTTCCGAAGAAAGTATACTAACCACTTTATCTGCATCTTCTAATGTATGATGGTCCTCGGAATTGGTGCTAAAAGGATAAATAATGGTTCTTAATGCACCAATGACATCCGTATCGCGGGCTTTTTCCGCAAACCCTTGATTTCTATAATGTCGACCCGCTACTCCTCCCGGCCATAATTTACGTAAGCGTTCTACTGAATGCATGTGATAGAGCGGAGCGCCGTTAGCTTCTTGAGTGATCTCCATATCATCATCTGCTGTTCCAAAATCAATTAATTTGAGATGCCCTTCCCTGTTGATTAATACATTTTGGACTTTGACATCACGATGGACATAGGGTCTATGGCTTTTAGAATATTCGCCAGTATGTAATCTGTCTACTTCTAATAATAAATCAATCGCTAAATCAATTCTTTTCTCATCTGGAAAGTGCTCAAGAGTACTCTTGGTAAGCGGCGAACCTCTGTCTTCAATCACTTGGTAATAGCTTACAAAAATGTCGTTACTTTGGAAAACGCTACTGCCTACTTGATGAGCCAACCTACAATCTACATTGATCGACCCTTCTCGCTCAAGTTCATCTTGATATTGTGGCTCTTTGAATGTACGTCTTAGCATAACTGTTTGCTGTCGCTCATTGAACCCTCTTATGATCTTTGAAAAAGTGCCTGAACCTACAAAGTCTGGGCTCTCAAGACGTTTATCTTCAGGCATATTGAATATTGTAGCTGGAAAGGCAACAAGACCCCCAGGCATTTTGACAACCGTGATATTTAGATTAACGTCTTCGTAAATGGATTGTGTTTTATTAAGTTCAAAATAGATTCTTGCCTGTTCAAAAGCGGCATTGTATTGTTTTATTTCTTCATCATTATGAGGCTTCATGTGATCAATTTTAGATCTATATGTCTATATTATAGAACAAATAAGCCTCATCATGGTTATTTTTAAAACAAGAAAACGCTCAACTTACCCTAACAGCTTCAATATCGGTGAAAAAAGTTTGACATAGCATCGGAATGACCAATAGAGCGACTAAGCATTAGTATTTGTCATTTTAAGTTCAATAGCCCATAATTGTTAATATATTAACCAAGTACAATTTATCATTACCAATAATTGATACTTTTTATATTTCTGGAGAGACGAATGCAAAAAAAAAGATCATGATGCTCTAAATTTACAAATAACAAGTCGAGCTGCTCAAGAAAAAAAATTTCAAGACGCATTAGAAGTAGTGAAGCAAGCGTGTAGCAAGGAAACTTATCAGCATGTAAAGAATGAAATTCATTATAACGTGTTGGTAGAGTTTCTTCCTGCGCTTAAAACAAAAGCCAATCAAGCTGCTGTTCAATCCCAAGCAACGTATGCAGGAGGTATCTGTCAAGGTATGATGGCTATTGCTGAGGTTGACAAAAATCTTGCAACACAAGAAAACTTTGATCGGTTACTTAAAGTGCCCCATCTGGCTCAAAAAATTGGCGTATCTTTTTCTGCTTTGAGTAAAAAAGGATATGCTACAGAAGAAAATTTAAATCGGATTTTTTCTCAACCAGAAGCTATGGATGACACAGTAAAAGACATTATTGAACATGGCATCCCATCGGTCCAAATAAAACCATAGATTGAGTACGTTGGATTTTTTGTTCATAGCGGTTTCTTAGGAGTAAATGAGCCCGCTTCACTGTTATCATGAAGCGCTTGATTAACCATTTCAAAAATGGTCTGCCCAGATGCCATTCCAACAGCCACGCGGGCAGTGCCCCATCCAATTTGAAATTTTTGTTGGAAAAACCCTAAACGGGAAGCCAGTGTTTTGCTTGATTTTGATTCTTGCCATACGTCATCAAGTATTTTTGCTACCTTAGGTGGTGTGGTTCCAGGATGTGTTGCATATTGTATGTTACGTGCGTAGTTGAATGGGCCTGAAAAAATCGTTGCAATACCCGCAGAACTGGCATTCCGTAGAAAGGGATAGCTATGGTCTTCTTTATGATGAGCAAGGTTGCAATTGCGTAGCACTTCATAAAAGATTCCAAACGTTGTATCGCGATAAATCGTTGCGAAAATTCCTTTCATAAAAGGTTGCATACCCCCATGAGACCACATCAGGCATGCACTTGAAAAAAATGTACTGCCAGGATGATTCCAAGTCTGAGATTTAATCGCATATAGAATGTTGGTAGCAATGCCCGTAATACTGCCCACAGCCATTCCTACACCAAGTTGAGCCTGCCATTCTTGAAAC